>JBKPHJ010000279.1:0-5269 GCA_046729835.1 Thermoproteota archaeon | reverse complement strand
GGTAAGGACCTCGTACAGCAAATCAAACCTCAGGAAGCTAGAAGGTGACTTAGCAGCGACTGGGAGGTGACTCCTTACATATTTCATTATTTTTCATTTGATTAATCCTATGAATGAGAACTACTATGGTTTTTATGTCATACTTTTATTGGTTATTTACAATACACCACTAAATAGGCAGAGAGTCGGGTGTATCAGGACTAAGATTTGAGTTCATTCTGTATAAATTCTTACCAATGTAACTAATGGATCTCTGCGATTCCAGAACGAGAGAAATCCAAAGGGCGTCAAAGACTGGTCACAAAGGTTCAGTCTACACAGATTCCTGGAACTGCTACTTTCTTGAATAGGTGAGGAGAGGCAACAGTGCTATCGGGATATTTGGATAGTCTAGCCTGAATGTCAACTTTACTAACGGCCTTCTTGTATGCTGATAATGACTCCCAAACAGCATAGTTAATGAAAGTAGTGCTGCCACCAATACCCCTGTGTAACTTGGCCGAGATACTTCCAGGCTGTTGCTGCCATCGACATCCTCAGGGCTAACAGTGAATTTATTGATGAGGATAACCGGACCACTAACATCTTCTTCCAGTTGGTTTGTTCGTCCGCTTCAATGAGTTTCGCCATATTTCATTTGCGGTTAACTCAAATATTAATAGTTTCTAAGCTTAGCTAATGCCAGAACTGCAGACATACGATGCTAAAGCCGTCCGATGTCCAGAGGCTCAATCCACACAGATCCCTGGCACAGCAACTTTCTTGAATAGATGTGGTGATGCTACCGCGCTGGCAGGATATGCCGACATTCTGTCGTTTGGGTTCATAACGACACTAACCGCCTTCTTGAAGTGAGCAGCAGATTCCCAAACTGCATAGTTAACGAATGTACCGCTCTCACCAATACCCTTGTGTAGTTGTGTAGAGATAAATCCTGGTTGCTCCTTAAATTTCTCAGCTTCAGTTGCCCATCCCTTTAGAAAACTATCGAAATCCTCAGGGGCTACACTGAATTTGTTTTTTAATATGACAGAACCAACATTTTCTTCCATTTGCGCAAAGATCGATACACGTTCATCCATCTTCACTAACTTTGCCATTTCAAGCTACGACTCAAAACCAAAATATTTCAAGCTTTCTAGTTCATTGAAGCCAGATACAGCTTGACGTCTACTTCGAGTCTAGCTAGCAATATTCAATCTCCAGAGATTCCTGGAACTGCAACCTTCTTGGGGAAACCCATACAGCATTTAGTCTCTGGTCTAATAATATGAGGTGCGTCAAAATTGAGCGCAGATTTTGTAAAGGTTGCTGAAACAAAAGACATTCAACCATCTAACATGAAAGCATTTGAATTAGCAGGCGAGAAAGTCTGTATTGTTAATGCCGGAGGAAAGTATTACGCAATAGGAAATGCATGTACTCATCTTGGAGACCCATTAGATGAGGGTACATTCGAAGGATACGAAGTTGAATGCCCTTGGCACGCTTCTAAATTTGATGTTAGGACTGGTGAGTCAACTAAGCCTCCGGCACAGCAAACAGTCGCAATTTATGAAGTGATGATAGAAGCTAAAAACATACTAGCTAGAAAGTATTACTGGATATGAAAAATACAAAATAAACAGCATGGGGGAAATAATCACTTGACAAATAACAATAACATTTCATAAAGATCTTTTCTACAAAGTACTTATGAGGTAGCCGCAACATCTGCCTGGGCCCCCCTGCACGGGAGCGTCAATAAGTAAATAGGATTTCGGGGATCAGCTTTTTGCCCTCCTCGGATCCGAAAAGAGAAGTATTCCTAATTGTAATCCACTTAAAGCCATAAATTCGATGAAATCTAAACCAAGTCTCATTGGCTATATTATTTGCTGGAGCAATGAAGGCTTAAACTGTTTCTTGTTTAAGGTTACGATCCAAATCATCTTCAGTGCCTTCATTAAACTGAAATTCCTCCTTCCTTAATATTTTCTCTGTGGTTTGGAATACTTCTATTTAGAATAATTGCGAATGCGGTAGATGACACTGAATTTAAAGTAGCATTAAGAAAAATTAGATTATCAGATTCAGTTCTCAGCGTGGACTATCGATTTGAGAACTTATCAACCCTGGCCTATAGATAAAGATTTCCAGACTCCAGGTTGGTAACGTTCATCTATATACTTCCATATGCGTGGGTCTAGCTCCAATTCAGTGAATGTCCTGCGTAATGATGGCTGCATCCCAATGTAAATAGAGTGACTTATAATTACCTCATCAGACTTAGCTAGTGAGCTTAATTTGGCTGCCATACTTATACCGTATCCTAAAATGTCTAGATATGATTTTTCTCCTATGGCGTATTGGATTACAGAATGATCGCTTGAGTCTATACCTATTTTTAACTGCAGTCCATCATATCCATGTACACTTATTACAGGATTTATTGCTTTTTCAAGCATACCTATCATTAAATAGGAACAATCTATTGCAGTATTGCATGCAAGGGTATAATTGATGTCTACTGGAAAGTAAGCTATTATTGCATCACCTACGTATTTTAGTACTTTTCCTCTTGAGCTTGTGACTACAGAAGACATCTCTTGCGTAAAAATCTGAATTATAGTAGCTAACTTGTCTACTGAAAGATTTCTAGTCATTAGTGTAGAGCCAACCAAATCTGCATATATTACAACAAGTTTTAAAGATGAACCAATATGTTTTCTTAAAAACATATCAGAAGTCTCTGCAACAGCGTTGGTTTGTATTTTTTTTTCCATGGACCCTAAAACACGTGTCTTAGTTCCTGCAATGAGTGTCTGAATCTCTTCCATGATTCGTGGGAAAGCATCTTTCTGCTGCAAGCTTCTATGTCGTCTCTTGCTTCCTCTCTTGTAAACTTTTTTGGTTAATTAACGGACGTAACTCCTACATTTTCGGCCGTAAATCCTAATTCTAATTCCAGACTTATAGTATGTCAATAACATTGATAATTGTTAATCGTTGCTAACTATTATAGATTAAAGAAGAAAGAATTAAGAATTATGCTTCCCAGAACAACAATAGGAAGAAAGTGGTTATGGTGTTAAAGTATTGGGATCCTAACGTACTGGTTGAAACACAATGGGTACACTACCATCTTAATGATACACATGTGCGAATTGCAGAAGTCGACTATAATCCAACCTCAAATTACAATCTGGGTCACATTCCTGGAGCATTACTCTTCGATTGGATAAAAGATTTAAACAATTCATCAAACAGAGATATAATCTCTAAAAAGGATTGTGAAGACCTATTACGAAAGGCAGGGATAAATAATGATACTTTACTTGTTCTATACGGTGACTACAAGAACTGGTTTGCAACCTATGCTTTTTGGGTCTTCAAGTACTATGGTCTTCGGGATATTAGGATTATGAACGGTGGGAGGAAAAAATGGTTCGAGGAGGATAGGCCTCTTAGCGTAGAAATTCCATCATATCCACTGGGGAATTTCAAAACATCTGCTCCAGACAAGAGCATAAGAGTGTTCATGTCTTATCTGAAAAAGAGAGCTCATTCAAAAGATAAGATACTGGTTGACGTTAGGAGTGAAGACGAGTTCACGGGAAAAATACTTGCTCCTATCGAGTATCCCAGTGAACATGCCCAACGTGGGGGACATATCCCCGGTTCAGTAAATATACCATGGAATTTGGTAATTAATGAAGACGGTACATTTAAGTCCGCTGATGAGTTAAAGAAGATTTATGATTCAAAAAGTATTACGCCTGACAAGGAGATAATAACTTATTGCAGAATTGGTGAGAGGTCTTCTCATACATGGTTTGTGTTAAAATATCTCCTTGGATATCCAAATGTTAAGATTTATGATGGCTCATGGACTGAATGGGGCAACATGATTCGCAATCCAGTCGAAAAGTAAAGACATGTACTGACAAGCTTTACAAATGCTAAACTTTCGATTTGTCTCCCACATCTAATAGGATATTAGTAACTAAATAATACAGGAGGTCAATTACTGCTTGGTAGTAACTTGCTGCTTTAGTAAGAATTGATTAGTATTAGAATACCATGGATTCGAAGTTGAAACATTTAATGACCCCAGAAAAGCATTGTCAAATTTCAAACCGGATTATTACGCCTTGGTTGTACTTGATATTAAAATGCCAGATATGGATGGCTTTGAATTATACAGTGAAATACCGAAGATAGATAGTAAGGCTAAAGTTTGCTTTCTTACAGCAAGTGAATTATATTATAAGGAGTTCAGAAAGAAGGGATATAATGCATTAGAAAAAGACCTATTCATTCGCAAGCCTGTCGAGAATGAAAAGTTGGTAAAAGAGATGGACCGCTTAATTACTAGAGATGTAAGAAATGCCTGACAATCGAGATTTAGCTATACTAGTGGGTGGTAAATGATAATAATAAAATGATCCTTTTAGTTGTGCGTAAATGTTATTGCTAGGGTTTTTTATTTAGGAAAAATAGATAGTTATTTGTGACAAAAAGACATGAATCGTGTTATTTGGAGAACCGTTCAGCCTACTTATCGGATATATTTGGATTATTTCTTATTCCCATGAAATAATCTTTAGTTGTAGCAAATGTAGTCATTTGAGCCTTATCGAATGTGAAACTGCATATTGCAATTGTTGCCGACCTAAGGACCACGACGCAAATGTGATATATACAGCCAACAGTCAGTAGATGCAAACACAAAAGGAGAAATTAATATGTTTCTTATTGCAGTTTATTCTGAAAATAAAATACTTGTTTTAACCTAATATTGATAACACATCTTCCCGTTTCACTCTAGTGCAAATCCATTATAGTATGAAATTTGTGTAATAGTACCGATTCAGTACAGGTGAGAACCGAGAAGGTATGCTAGATAAGGATGCTACCAGTCATGACGACTTATTCGATGCGTTTAGATTATCTTCGATGTTCTGGCATTAGTTAGTTGTTGGCACCTTCCTAACATAGGTGACAATTTAGCTTACACAGATGGGTTACACTTCTGTTGTCAGGAAGTGTATCCATATAGAAATCAGGAATAAGTTTAATCTAATACATGAAAAGGAATGGACTGGTGACATCATAAGTATTATTTGTAAGAGATATGGTGTATCCAGAAAAACTTACTATAAGTGGAAGAACAGGTACAAGCTCCAGCGTGCTTGGATATGAATAAATAAATACAGTTGGCTTCGTGACTTATTCGTGCCCAGATGGCGAGGAAGATTCGGCAGTCGCATCGTTCCAGGTACGACGT
>JBKPHJ010000278.1:0-3574 GCA_046729835.1 Thermoproteota archaeon | reverse complement strand
TGCTAGAATTATTTTTCTCTATTCCATAGTATAATCCGCTATTTGAGTTGTAAACATGGAAGAGAGAATATCGTTGGAATTTAACAGTTGCTCTACGTTGACAAAGAAAATGCCATAACTTTTTATGCTGGAAGAGTGGGTCTGGAGATAGTCGGATAAGAAATTACCATGTCTAAGAGCAAAGATCAAACAAAAACTAGGGTATTAAACTGGCTTGATGAAGAAGGGCGATCCCCTACTAAAATGGATGATTCTTTGTCAGAATTGAACATATCAATCGCTTTAATCGAGAATGAAGGCATAAACGTGGTTTTTCGAAAAGATAAAAGAGATTCGGTGTATATAACTGCCCAAATCAGTTTTTTACCATTGGACACGCAAGCCTTTTCCAAACTTTCACATGATAGAAAGAAACTCTTTACTGATGAATTGAATTATACACTGATATTAATGAATGTTGATTATGTGTTATTTCCCGATTATATCGATCTGAAATCGGTTCGCATTTCTAAAGCTATATACTTCTACGCATTAACAAAGGATAAATTTTTTGAGACTATACTGTTGATCAAACGTGCTGCAAAAATGGCTCTATATGCTACAGCGTTCATCAGAGGTCCAGATTGTAACTGTGCTTCTTTCATAATGGAATGTTCTTTTAGCGTCGAATTGCCAATGACCACCAAAGAAAGTCGAGAAAGACAGCAGCATCAGTGAGATGGTAGGTAGGCAACCAGGTTTTGGCACGTTTCTTTCCTGGTTTTCCTCCACCATCACTTTTTGACTAACACGATCCTCATTTGTTTCGATGTTCGTCCAGCATTTTTTTGCGGCAAAATCTGTCTCAAAAATTAGACCCCTCCTTTTGTATGACTGCAAAAGTTGCTTGGATATTCGTATTTATATATCGTCAAATGTGTAAAACTTAGTACAAAGCTGTGTCAACAACACCGGTCGTCAATGTCGTGGTAGGCGATTAGGAACCTATCGGCATATGGCTTCTTCCTAGTCGTCTACCACTAATAATTATTCATGACATATCGACGCATCGTAGACTCAAAAACACACATTCTATTGATCTTAGTTGGATGATCAGTCTATAGCACTATGCGTGGAAAGCAAGCCTAGCCAACATTTATGATCAATATCAAGAAGATTATTGCCCTAAAACAGATTTTCGTGTAACTATTAAATATCTTGTCAAGCATGTAATGTTACTATGCCATGCAGTTGTACCAAATGTAGCCATACGAGCCTTATCGAATGTGATACTGCATATTGCAATTGTTGCCGACCGAAGGATCACGATGCAAACGTGATATATACAGCCACCGTTTAGCAAATGCAAATGCAAAAGAGCAAATTAATAAAAGGTGATGACTGTCCAGGTCATGGCAGCCGGATAATGTAAAGATCAACGAGATGATGATTTGATAACACTGTTATGCGATTGCTAATGATACACTGTTATAGATAATGATTTTAGACAAGACAGCTTCAATTAATATTCAAGGTTACACGAAACTATAAGCAGCGTCGTTATATATAATAAATACGCATATACTCCAGTATGAGCGACCTAGAAAAGGAGAAAGATAATACCAAAGATCACTACGAACATGATAACAAAAAATCTGACTCATCAGAGACAGGCAATATTAAAGATAAGATTGTAGGAAAAATAATTTCAACAACAGTCGGTAAGCCAGAAAAGGATAATGTCTACTCATCTGAGTCTGCTAGAATATCTAATAATATCAGGACAATTCTAATGAGTTTATTTGCATTGATTGGTTTCATTATTCTGGTCTATGCTATCTTCACAGCTATTGTAAGCGTTGAATTAGCCCAGATTGCAACTAGTGTATTCATGGCAGCCTTTATAGCAGCCATAGTTGGAGCGTTTACATTATTTGGGGTGGTAGTATATCAAATTCGTGGTGAGAGTAAAGCGAAATAAAAACAAAAATAAGTAAAATTTCGTTACTTTCATTCCCTAAGTGCATGATAATTTTTCTATATGTTGAAACTAATAGTGATACTGTATTAGAGCTTGCTGCAATGATTATGCCTGTGCGATGCAATGATAACCTATATCAGTCATCGCATTTCAGACATATCTCATTTATCTATACCTAACAGGAAGAAAGCGACAAACTATATATCAAACATGTGATACAGCGATATTTAGCTAATGCTAAAAAGACATTAAGACAATACAGATAATTAGGATTCAGGACAATTAATGATGTCTAAATATTGGCGTAATTGTGGCTAGCCATTAAATATCGCCGAAGCAGAATTGGACGATAAATTGGGTTCTGGTCTACCTATATGTTTTCCTTGCCTTATGGGCTAAAATCAAAAAAATAGAAGAGAACCTAGCAGTTCTCTTCTACGTTCTCTGCATCCTCTTCTTCGAACTGTGCGTTAAATGCTCCATGGGCGGCAGGCGTACCTTGATCTTGGTTCCCGATCCCTTGTCTGGGTGTTTCGTTATCATCATCTCCTGGAACTGGGTCGCTTGAATGCTCACCTAACGTACCCTCATCTGGATCAGCTGGCAGAGATCCGATGGGTCTTGCCGCAACTATTCTCTATATCGTATGTCAAAAGCATGGACATATAGACAAAAGTCAGTAGAGAAAAAGGAAGATGGTCCGAGTCCATAGTAATCAACAAAGAATCAGTAAATTGCAACTATTGTATACTGATAACCCATAATTATAGAATTTATATGGTCGTATGTGCATAGTATGACGACATATGACGCATGTCGCAAAAGTAATAGAAATCATTGGAAGTTCAGATAAAGGCTGGGAAGATGCGGCTCAAGTGGCTGTAGATGAAGCTAGAAAGACGTTGCATGGAATACATGGAATAGAGATTATGGATATGACGGCAACCGTTGATGTTAATACTGGCAAGATTAGTCAATACCGTACAGGTGTGAAAGTTTCCTTTGGAGTAGAGCATTAGTTTTCTATTTTTATGTCATAGTCAGGAGAAATTATCCGATTCAGCGACCTCTGGGCCATAATTTCTGGTGAGCTAAAGAACTGATACAAAGGTTCGTATGGCCCCCAGATATTTTCATATTGGACTATTCCATCAGTATACTAAACCGGCAGCCATAGTAATATCAGATACATTTCTATATTCTCTTTCTTCTAGTTTCTCTAGTTTTTCTAATATCACTTCATTTTCTTGACTGTCGGAATGCAATTGCTTGATATGTTCTATTATCTTCTGCTTTGTTACTGGAAATTCAATATCTTTTAGTATTTGTCCTATCTTAGCCACTTTTGAGTAACTTTCAACGTTCACTTCCTTTCGCTGGCCCTCTACTCCGCCCTGTTCGCTCACCACTTTTCCTGTTTTACCCTGAGGTTCATCTTCTTGGGGATCTGTTCGGTATTCTTACGCTTTTCTGTCTCCATACACTTCTATGATCTTTATTGCATTTTATAGTTACACGTTGCAGTTACGCACATAGGTGATAATTTAGCCTATCTATATGTATACACTTCCGCTGTATGGCTCCCAAGCACCGTACACACTCCAGAATTCTAAT
>JBKPHJ010000277.1:0-12265 GCA_046729835.1 Thermoproteota archaeon | reverse complement strand
GCGCTCATTTTTGAGATGTATGCTTTATAGCCTCAATCGGTCTATGGTCAAGCTATACTAACAAACCGAGGAATGGTGGATAATGCAATTACGGTCCTTATCGTTCTTATATCATGAACATTATGTGCTAGCAGAGCTACTTTAACGACGTCACGAATATTTGCAGGATCGCAAAGTAATGGAAAAGCAATAAGAAACACATCCGGGCAGAAACTAGAACCCATAGGTGCTCGATATATCCTATGATCATCGACTCGATAACCCTAGCCTTGTGATCTAGAAGGAATCTTGGGTGTGAGCAGCATCTTTCAAGAAATTATTGAATGCCAATCTGTATGCAGACTTCGTACGAGGGGATCTTAGTCCATCTGTTACAGAGTAGATTCTACCTCTTCCTCTCCCTCTGATGAGCCAATGGTTGCGTTTTGAGCGTAATTTACTAGCTCTTCTTGCTTTTGCTGCTGCTTCTCAATAGCCAACGCCTAGCTATAGATCTGGAAATATTTATGTGCAAGATATCCTGCACGCAAAGCATTTTATGACCAAGTTAAATGTACAAAATCTTTTATGGCCTGGGATAGGTCCTACTACAACTGCAAATCGTCGCCTAATGGTGGATTCAATAAGGCCAAGCGAGGAAGACATCAGGGAGTATCAGGGCAGCGGCCCAGTGCGCAAGCTCATGGTCACGGTACTGCCTCGCAGGGCAGTACGGCCACCGGTGGGCGATTGGCTGAAGACCCAGGAGCCGGAGTTCGTGAACTTCGGTACAAGCCCCGCGTCGATGACACGATCTGATGCTTCTGCTGCGAATTCCTGTACGACATTCGGCACGATTACCTTGCCTGGCGGCGGGGGTGGTGGTGGTGGCGGATCTGACCCGGGGGTAGTGAGGTGGATGATGAAGCCTGGCGGAACTGTTTGAACGACTCTCAGGTTCACACCATTATCTAACGCAATCGACTCGCCAGGCTGCAAAGCAGTCAGAGTCATTAGATAGAGAGGTTTCTTGAAGCCTGGCCGCTCATTCACGGTTGGGTTGGGGGTCTGGACGCTATAGGCGATGACGCCCTCGCTGGAAATGCCCCTCTCAAACATGTCGTTGGTGGATGGCATGCCGGCCTCGAACTGGTCAGTCTTCTTGCGAGCTTCGACCATCACGTAAGGGAAGCCGTCGCCGATGCGGGCAGCGAATATGTGCACAGCGCCCAATGGAGGCCGAACTGAGCCGACGGGATTAAGTATGACACCGCGAAGACCTGAGCCAGGTTGATAACGCGCGATCGCTATATCGTCGAGCCAACCGAGTTCGTTCTTGGTGAAGGCAGTCGGATGAGTCTGACTGCTTGCCGCCATCTCGTCAAAGGTGTCGATGGAACGCTCGGGTGGATCGACGTCGTTGTTAAAGTGATAAAGATCCATGAAGCCGGTTAAACCGTGGATTATTTCCATCAGCCACATGCCGTTAGTTTCAGCCATCGTCACACGTGACCAGAAGCCAGCATTGGTGAATGAGCCTCTTCCGCCGAGCATCACCAACACGGCGTTCTCCGCACCTTGATCGCGCAAGGGACGGCCGAGCGTTCCCTCGAGCTCGTTGGGCGGGACATCCTGCTTGTTAATGGTCTGCATCGACGTCACAAACGGGTCGATGTCTGCTCGCCCCCAAGAGACGGCGCGCACCCATGCACGCAGCGAACGGTCCGCACCATTGGCCTCAGGACGAGGGTCATTAACCACCCGACGTAGGATGACATCTTCCCAATTGGGTGGGATCTGATCGGGGGGCGCAGCGTTAGAACGAAAAAGGGGCACGAAGGCAACGCGCTTTTGTCCGAGCCAAGGTATTGAAAAAGTCATTGCTGTTACCTATAGGTGTTGAATAACTAGCCCGCTACCAACCATCGTAACAGAGATATAAGCACACAGGCTCTTATTATGGAACATATGCGACATGTACTCTGCATAGAAAAAATATTTAAGAACAGCTAAAAGGTGCTGCTTATTATTCATGTTGTAGAACACTAATGCCAGAACTGCAAATACAGTCTGAATGCATCGAAGAGATTGTCATGTGAAATAGCATCGTTATCCAGCATACCTTCTCTATTCTCTACCGCAGTCCGTAAAGGTGTTATGAGTTTGTTATGCCTCAAGATTGGCGAACTGGTATATGTGCTGCAGCAATTCGCAACGTAGGTAAGCATAACGGTCGAAGCAGAGGAAGAAGAAAAGAGGAAGGGAGATCTAATCTTGTATATGCTGATCTAAGCAAAGCTACTCTTATAGGTGCGGATCTAACGGATGCTGATCTCACTCTTGCAGATCTAAGTGAATCTACTTTTGATTGTGACAGTATAAAAACTGCTAGTCTCGATAATGCTAGTCAATTCCATATCACTGAGAATGGAACTCAAGTAGAAGTCTCCAGCTGTTGACCCTATTTAATAAGAGTGCATTTCTTATGCTCAAGAGCCAGAGTCCCACGCGTAATGATCGTGATGTAACGTTGAGTCGAGAAAAACCTTTTAACACTAGACCAAAGGGAGAAGATCCAAATCCAGGATCTATTCCCAATGATTTTCTAGAATACATATTAATAGCATCAGGATTGTATTTCTTTCCCTTCTCTATCGCTAATTCAATAGCTAGCTAGTAGCTAGCAGTGTTTAGCAAATGTTCAGGTCTTCACTACCGATGGCAAATTCATTGCAAAGTGGGGTTCTGAAGGGGAAGCTGATGGACAACTATCAAAACCAGAGAGCTCCATTGTTGACTCAAAGGGAAATGTATACATGCCGATTACGGTAATGATAGAATTCAGAAATTTACGAATGATGGTAAATTCATTATGAAGTGGGGAACTAAAGGGACGGCCGATGGACAATTCCAATGACCTTCAGGTCTTTCAATAGATGCCAATGATAATATCTATGTAACTGAAAAGAATAACGATAGAATACAAATATTTACAAGTGATGGACAGTTCATAGCAAAGTTTGGTGAAACAGGCGCAGGTAACGGACAACTTAACAAACCTGAAGGTGTCGGTGTTGATAAAGATACGGGAACAGTATATGTTGCAGATACCGGAAATACTCGTATACAGGCCTTTAAACTACTGTAATAAAGGCTATAGTTTTAATGCCATTACTTCTTATTGAGAAATGTGTAAAATCTGACAATGATTTTGTCGGTTTGTGTTATGATGCATAAAATAATAATCCTTGTCTTTTTTTTGACAACAATCTTCATTCGATTTGCTGATACAAAAGAGCTGATCGTCTTCGCACATAATTTTGATACTGATGATAATTCAACCTTTCTTACTCTTGTTAATAAGCTAATGATAGAAAACAGACTTCTTAACCATACTATTTCAAATGAAAACAATAGTGATAATTTGAATTCCATTGAATACATAAAAAATATCGATAATATACTCGAAGAGATATTAATAAGTGAGGACACTTTTACCATAGACAGCGATCAATTTTATAACAATACTGTTGTAGCATTAGTTGTGGCTAACCTGGCAGATGAAGTCCTAAGAAACTATGGACACGCTTTTGGAGTTCCTTCAAATTTAATGTTGAGCATGAACTTTTCAGGTCTTACCGGCACACTAACCAACCCTAGTAACATATCGGATATGAATATGGGGTCAAGCCACATGGCACATCAACAAATGACCACAAATTCGACTATGATCGACAATTCAAGTTACCACAATGCACTAGAGATCTCTGATAGAATGATAGAATTATACAGTACCGAATTAAAAGGTTCATTCTCGAATATTACTCATATCAATAAAGCAAAATCTGATCTTAGTGACTCATTATATGATTTAGAGAAAGACATTGAATTGAAGGAAAGTCCATACAGAATAATGCAAGATGTTCACGGAAAAGTTCATCCGAATTTACAAATAGCATTCAACCTTACGCTTAGGACTTAGTACTCATTATTTATTTGGGTACGACGCCAGAATTACTGATTCAGGAACCTTATCAGGATCAGATTTCAGAAAATATTTATGCGTCAAGGCTTAGTATATAACAGTATATTCTTATCTGCAAGCTCTTGTGATAGGTATCCGAGCTAAAGTAGAAATCAGGTATTTCAGGTAATTCAGTGCCTACCGACACCGGATCAACTCCATATCTTTAATATATTAAAATTAGAACGTTTTAGTGGAACCTAAATTCATTTATCTTTTGCAGCATTCTCCAAAAGGAATGCCTTTAAGATGTGGACACAGTCTTGGATGATTTAGCAAAGTGCAGAGCGCATCGGTAAAGATTTGTTTCATGTGATGTTCTATCCCACACACCATCTCCTCATCGATGTCTATCTTTAGAGCATTCTTCATAAGGACTTCCAAAAGACGTGTATTGCGTATCATCTGCTTCCCTATTCTCTCTCCTTTAGGAGTAATATCCACTATTCTTTCTGCTTTATATATAACAAGCTGTGCTTCATTTAATTTATGAAGCATCTGAACTACTGATGGCTGCTTTACGTTTAATAACCTGGCAATTGAACTTACCTTAACTTCTTCTCCTCTCTCACGAATAAACCATATTGCCTTTAGATACATCTCTATGTGTTCTGACGATGCAGTTCCTATGTACAGCTCTTCCTTATCATCTTCTTGTACTAGATCCGTACCATCTCTAGTATTAATCACACTTAGATAACTTGTACTCTGGTACTATATTTAAACAGACGTACTCGTTCTCAAAGTTGAGAATGAAAGATAGCGTACGATATAACTCAAATTAAATATTTATGAAATATGATGTTTTGTATTGACGCACTGCAATTAAAGCAATAGGCAATAGAAAAGGAGAGAATATTGAATGTCTTAGATTGTTATCTTATCTTAATGGTTTAAAATTCTACTCGGCCAGGATTTGGTGAGTATAATATCAAGGAGTGGGGGGTGAGATTCGTATCATCATCTTACGTTGTAGCCGAGTAGGACGCGTAGGTTAGTTTTTGAATATTCCAAATGTGACTGACTGCGAACATACAAATATAGAGATGCCAATTGCATGTTATATCCAGACATTCTCACATTCATCATTCTTTCTCCACTTCCCCGATATTAGACTAATCTGATTAGGCTAAACTAATATTTATTATATGCTTTGATTCTCCGTTTGTAGAACATGGCAGACAGGTTCATGGTCAATATTGTATGGCAGTATTTTTTTACTACTCTTACATATGATATCCGTTATATCGAGAGCTAACAAATATTAGAATTTCGTCTATTATTCTAGTTATAGAGAATCACCACATAAGATAAATATAGCGCAATTCGAGTTAGGTTGGACTAACATGAGAATAGGTAGTGAAACGAAAAATGAGGCAAGTTCAAATGAACCGCAGATCCATGTCTCTCTTATAGCTTGTTTCGTAGCTTGCATGATTCTTTTGATGTCAATACCTGGATACGCCCTATTCGCTCAAGAAGAAGAATCAGGAGGAGCAGAAGTTGTAACAAAGCAAAATAATACCAATCTGTCTAATGGCTCGTTAGTAGATTTTGCCTCTAATATAGAGCAGATTAGAGGGCATGTGCAACAAGCTGTAAATAATAAAGAAGTAGGCAATACTACGTTAGCTAAGGCACATACTCTTCATCCAATTGACGAAATTTATAGCAGTATAAAAGTCCAAATAAATGCTTCAGATCCTAATTTGAATCAGTCTATGTCGTCGTCCTTAAATCAACTTTCAAACATGGCTGATAACTCCACAACAGATGAATTTGAAACCAAAGCTACTGAGCTGAACAGTTTACTTAACGATACTGTTAACAAGGTCATTCCTGCCCAAGAAATGAACAGTACCACATTCAATCTGATGGTTGTAGCGGATCTGTTGTCAGTAGCAGAAAATGAATACAAAGAGGCTATAGAGAATGGAACTGTGAAGGAGATAGTAGAATATCAGGATGGCCAGTCATTTATTTCAAGAGCTCAATCAGTATTTAATGAGACTTCACCCAAGATTCCACAGGAAGTTTCTGCTGAAGTTGAAGAGATAAACGGCTTCTTTGCAAATTTAGAAAATGCAGTTCAAGTCAAGGCAGATCCTGAAGTAGTGAGTAATTCTGTCAGAGCTATTATACATGAAATGTCTGAGGTAACAGGAATAAGTGAACAAGAGCTCTCCGGCGTAGCTGGTACAAGCGGTGATCCTGCAGCTATTATATCTGAAATTCGTAATCTATTAAATCAGACATTAGATGCCTACAAGAATCAAGATTATAGTGAAGCTGAAAGACTTGCTATACAAGCATATCTAGATAACTATGAATTTATAGAAGCTCCATTGGCACAACAGAATCAGACATTAATGGAGACAACTGAGCAGATGCTTAGAGAAGAACTAAGACAATTAATACAAGATAATGCATCACTGGGGGAAATACAAGAACATATAGACAAAATTAACAACAACTTGAATCAAGCAGAGGGATTGTTGACGGGTTCTGCTTAGCTTTAGCAAGATCTTGAGATAATTGAGATAATGAGTTTCTACCGGCTCTTATCCTCTTACTGTTCAATAGTCAGCGGGTCTTGCCTAATGTATAATGCCTAGCAAATTGATGATAGTCTCCTTTTCTATACTTTTAATTTTTTCAGTCGCTATTGTAGTACTTTCATCGCTGGATCTAGGTCCGAACCCGGACCCGAACAGAGCATTTGCTCAACAAGCCAATACGGAACAAGATGATGTAACAGAGTCACTTATTATTGTTACAAACTTAGAGAGAATAGGGACACAGATAAACCTTACAGAACTTAGTCTACGTGATGGTAACCTAGAAAACGCATTCCAGCATGCATATATTCCTCATTCTGTTGCCTATCCCATACTAAAGCCAATACTACGTGATCTCGATCCTGGGTCGTCAGCTAGACTTGAAGCCCTACTTACCGATTTCCCAATAAAGATCAGAACGTTGCAACAAGACCAGAACGAACTTGAGCCAAACATTCAATCTGATATAAACGAGGTCAATAATTTGATGAATACAATCTACAACCTAACCATTGGACAATCTTCTTTAAAGGATAAAATCTTCCTTCTTCAGGCATCAGCAGCAATCTTGCAGGATGGAATCCAATCTTACCAGTTGTCTAATGCTACGTCAAGTGGAAGTTCGTTCAGCACAGTTGACTATGAAAATGCCTTGGGATTGAGTAGTACTTCGATGGCAAATTTCGAAATTGTTGCAGATTCTGTCAATGATAGAAGACGGCAAGAGATCAGATCTTTTTATAATCAGTTAATAGAAGGCATCAAGAATAAACAGCCATTTGATACTGTAGCGAGTATTGCATCTGCGATAGAACGAGATTTCTCAGAGGAATTATCACTGAGTAGTGGAAGTGAAAGTGGATCTGAACAGTTACAATACTTCTCTAATATTAGAGAGCTCCTTAGCGAAGTCGTTAGCTCAATAAATGATGGAGATTATCAAGCTGCGAATAGTGCTGCAATAAAAGCATACCTGGATAATTATGAGTATCTAGAAGCTCCAATCGAAAAACACGATCCTGAGTTGATGCTTGATATCGAGGTAGAAATGAGAGAAGAGTTGCGTCAAATAATAAATGAGAATCGTCCTTCACAAGAAATTAATGCATTTGTTACAGCAATTTCATCCAAGCTGGATGAAGCTGAAGAATTATTGAGAAGTGATCCCAGCTTTCTTTCAAGCTCAAGTAGTGATGATAATAATGCTACAGCATCAGGATCGATGTTGGCCAATATTGAAGGATTGAGAGAAGGGTTTGGGTCGTACACAGGAGAAAAACAGCAGATGGGGGAAGCGGATGATCCTGCAAAGCAATCCGTTAGAAATAACATAGATCAAATAAGACTAAAGCTAAATGAAATGCTTCGACTTTACAGCGGTCAGAATTATGAAGGTGCACTCCTGGCTGCCAGATCTGCTTATCTGGATAGCTATGAGATGGTCGAGATTCCATTAAGGCCTATAGATCCCGACTTCACTCTAGATACGGAGATCAAGTTTGCGGAGTTAAGGAATCTCATCCAGGAACAGGTACCTTTTGGAGAAGTGGAGACTAAAACTATAGAGATAAGAAGAGCTCTAGATGAATCTGAAAGACTTGTCTCTGGGGTAGGAATAGTAGCACCAGCTATTGCTTTCTCTACTTCATTTTCGATTATATTCAGAGAGGGCCTTGAATCGGCCCTGATAATAGGAGCAATACTCACATACTTACAGGCATCCAGAAATACTGGCTTCAAAAAACATGTCTACTACGGAATTATATTCGCAATTGCAGCTACAGCTGCCACCTGGTTTGTTGCTCAGTATCTGATCGAAATATCTGGAGCGGACAGAGAACTAATCGAGGCTATTGCCGGACTTTCTGCTGTAGCGGTTCTCTTCTGGGTAAGCTTCTGGGTACTGAACAAGATTGAGACTAAGAAATGGATTGAATTTGTAAAGGCAAAGGTTTGGAAGGCTACTACAACAGGCAGTGTAATAGTATTCATTGCACTAGCCTTCTTTACAGTCTATAGAGAAGGATTTGAGACAGTCCTATTTTATCAAGCACTCATCTCTTTTGCCAGATATATGGAAGTTTACGTAGTGCTAGGCATGCTCCTGGGTCTTGTAGTTATAGTAGGAGTGGTGATATTAATAAATAAGCTCGGTAGAAAATTACCATTAAGAGTGCTCTTTGCGTTAACCATGGGAATTGGAGCATACATGTCTATTGCATTTATGGGAAATGCAGTCAGGGAGCTGCAGGAACTGGACATCGTACCTACAACTCCATTATTCGGCATAGTACCAAGATTAGACATTAACCTAACAATTATGACAGGAATTCATCCCACACTGGAATCTATTGTAGCTCAGATTGTTCTTCTCTCGGTGTATCTAATAGGATCGCTGTACATACTGGTTCTAAAGCCTAGAAGACAGAAAGCGATCGAAAGTGCACGAAAATCTATGGCTGATATACATGGAAAGAAAGAAAAATGAGAACCAGGAGGATCCCATATGATTATCTCCCAAATCTGAAATACTGATTCCGTTATGCTGTTCTACAAATCCTGTCAGGCATAAGACCTTCAGACAAGCAATGAATGGTTTTAGTACAAGAACACTATCTAATAGACTAAATGAACTAGAGAAGAATGGTATAGTTGAAAGACAGAGATATAATGAAATCCCACCACGAGTTGAATACAGGTTAACCACCAAAGGAAAAGAACTTACAGAATCAGTTGTAAGTCTATTGCGATGGATGCGCAAATGGACTAACATGGAACATGTAATACTTCCACAATTGCAAGTGGCCTGAGCTATTCTATGATTTAGTCTTCGTAACAGTAGTCTCCCAATTATCTGAAAATCTAGATCATGATATTTCTTTAATGGGTTTACCCAGCTTTTATTAACTTCAGCTTTATATTTTGGACAGCTCAAACTTCATCAGTAAGTTATTACCAAGCTTGTTCAATTCCATGTTAGGGTCATTAGTAAAATTAATCAGGTCTTCCTTAGTCAACACATAATGTAATATGAGATTGTTTTTAGAGGAAAATGGATCCATTACAAACGACTTTCCTTAAAGCTCTTTCATTTACCTTTCCTAAAAGAGGATTGATAATTGTCGAATTATCAAACCACAACTTTGGAACCCAGATCTCATTATGTACTAGAATATTCTCATCTCTAATCTTTCTAGGTCCCAATCAAATGGCATATAGGAGCAAATCCTTCCTTTATCCGTTCATTGAAATATCAGCTAGGAGAGAATAAAGAATAGAGGCTCTAGTATTCTTTGATGATTATTGTCGGCATTCAACTTCAACTACCTAACTACCTAACTACCTAACTGTTCAACCACTGCCTAACTGCATAACAGTCCTGTCCTACTACAGGCACGTCAAACATAAAGTGATAGACTAATAGTTGGCTTCTTCCGTCAAAAAGTTCTGACAGCATTTGTTTCCCATTCTGTCCCTCAAAGACGTACTCCTTATTAACGGCTACCCACGGCAGATCGCGTCGTTGCTGGCTAAGTTGATCGCGCAAACTTGTTAACTCTTTTTCCTTCTTGAGCAGCCCCTTGCGAGCCTCGACCCATTCTTCCTTGGAAACAATCTTGTGATCTTTTAAGGGGTCAGTCGTTATTTTCTCTTCCTCTTTCTTCCTGTTAAAGTTTATCACTGATTTTAAAGTCATAGAAAATATGGTTTGACTGATCCTAGAGGCATAACAAGTTGATAACGGCGTTGAGGACAGCGGTCGAGAACGGAGAAAGTATGTTAGACAAGGATGCTACCAGTCACAACGACCTGTTCGATAGTTTCAGGCTTTCACTTCTCTTCTGGCACTAACCATTAAGACTGTCAAAGAACACAATAGGACAGGATAGTAACTGTGGCCATTGTCGAGATAATAGGTCTTGGAATCGTTGCATTTGTAGCCACCAACATCGACGATTTGTTTATTCTTATGGTATTCTTTGCCAGGCGTAGTTTTCCAACCTATCAGATTGTCCTTGGCCAATATGTTGGAATGGGGCTGCTCCTTGGAATCAGTCTCACAGGGTCGCTCGTTGTATTGGTTATACCACACAATCTGATAGGTCTCATAGGCCTTATTCCGATTGCAGTAGGAACCAAGGAACTTCTCGACTTACGAAAGAAGGATGATGAGGACAATGATACGGATTATGAAGCAGTAACCAAACGGATATCACGGAACAGGTGGACAGCATACCTTCCCTTCCTAACAGTCGCAACTATAACATTTTCCGGTGGAGAGGAAATCGGCATCTATACCTCGGTATTTGCTACATATAATGGTCTATCAGATGTAATCTCCATTGTCTCAGTAGTCATGGTGCTGACGGGGGCCTGGTGCATTACAGCCGCATATCTAGTAAATCACACATTTCTGGCAACCCGCTTCCACCATATAGCCGACAGAGTGTTACCATTTGTATTAATAGGGCTTGGAATATACATTTTGGCAGAAGCGTTCCTCTTTCCACTATAATGAGTTCTCCACTGTTGTCTTCAATGAAGTAATCAACTTGTCGAATCTCGCGTTAATAGCTATCGAACCACCATTATACTCTAATATTCTCTTAGTATGTGTCAACATTCCCATTAGTTTGTGTTCCTTAGCAAAATGGATTGGCACAACAAACATGTTTCTCAACAGAAAATCTAAGTTATAGATATCATGATACGACTTTTTGTAGTAGTCGATTTCCTGCTCATAATCTGCAGTTTCTTCTTCTTGAGCAGGGGACCTGAATTTAGTCCCCAAAAAGCATTGACGTAACACATTCATAACACATTTTGACTTCTTTGTTGTTCAATTCCATCCTTTTCATCGGAAGCATCGTGTCTTCCTTAAACCCTCTACCACATCCCTCACATGTAGCATATTGTTGTGATTCTCTCATATACACTATATTAAATCTGGAGTTATGTATATGTTACTAATCCATAGTAGCATATAAATATCTATCAGATCTGACCTACTCGATCTGAAAATAAGATGTTAAATGAAAGAGATAGCCAAAAGCTATTTTAGAACCATGATACAATAGAAACCGTCTCAAAAGTCGAAGTGCACAGTTAAGATCATTCCGAATATCACTGTATTGCAATGTGTGTGACATGTGTGAAGGTATGACAGGTATTTCTTGTTTTGATAAAAGAAATTTTGCTTGGTATTTTTTGACCGGAGTTAGTATTTTTATATATTTCTTGCTATTTCTTGCTGCTGCCGTCATTACTACTTTACCTTCACCACTAAGAGTTATTTTTTTGTTATACACCAATAACACCTTGTTACACCGTCATACATGACACACTACTTTTGGCAGTAAATCTATACCCAGAGTTGTTTTATTCCATCCTTCTAGAAAATAGAGTTAATTGTTGCTATTGACTGGCAGTAAGCGGTAAACTCTTCGGAAGTGTATTAAGTGTATCAGAGCATTCAGACTGTCAATAATATCTAGTTCTATAGCATTCCTCAAAGGATTTGCCCGCTAAAACTGCCCGCTAAAACTGCTTGCTAGAACTTCATTCTTGTACTAAAGTATCTTGCCAATTGCAACCGATCTGATAAGGTAGAATAAAACCGATTAGCATTCGAAGGCATATGATTTCTCCGGCAAGACCACTTCGATAGGCTATGTTGTAGTCCTGTGGTTTATTCATACTATCC
>JBKPHJ010000276.1:0-1164 GCA_046729835.1 Thermoproteota archaeon | reverse complement strand
TATCATCGTTTAGCACCTTCTTTATGATACTCATAACTTCTATCTTGGTTATGTCTAATTGTAGTGCAATTACCTCTGGGGCTATTCCACAATTGTAGAGATTTAGTACCGTCTGTTGTTGATAAGCTTCTTCTTGCGTGCTTATTCCTTCTCTTTTTCCCTGGTCGCTCACTGATCTCTCTATCTCTCTGGGTTCCCTTGAATAGTTATTTTCAGTATCCAATTATCTATTTAGTCTACCATCGATAAATGGTATTTAAAATGTACTTCATTTACGGTTTAACTTACAAAACTATTTATCTGTAAACAGCCTTGGCTTGATGTTGCAATTGCAGAAACAAGACCACATAACCATTATGCATAAACGATCATATTCAAATTATACGATATAAAATAGCATATTATATTGCTATTATCGTCGTTCTTGCTAATGATGGTGTTACTAATACATTATAATTTTTGTGTCAGAAAACTATAAGGTTTAAGTCAATATGATATTGTTAAATCCTGAATATTGTCATGCCTTATAAGATTATTTAAGACTAAACGTAAGGATATCTCTTGGTATCCATGATCGATCATCTTGTCGGATCAGGTCTGAACGACGAGTAGATTAAGAATGTGGAGGGTTTGAACGGATAATTTCAGTATTGTTAACAATGTACATCGCTAGAGATAAACACCAAGATGACTATATTTCAAGTGTGTACTAACGATCAACATTGCTTATAAAAAGGATCACTATTGCATGATAATTATTTATAGAGCTTGAATATCCAAGAAATGAACGTTACTTGTTAAGAGTGTTACTTTCTCACTATCTATAGCCATTTTTGGTTTTCTAAAAATGTAAAACATTAATTAGATATTTCTAAAAACCCGACCTATTTCTTTGCTTTGGGGAAGTCCTTATAAATCGTAGTTGCGTGAGCTACATGATGATTATAAACAGAAAAGCGAATAGAAAGATCGCAAGGGTGAATCCAATATCTAGCTTAGGAATGGTGCTAGTAATAGGAACAATATTGGGAATATCTCTGATGTGGGGAACTATAGGACTGCCCTCAGTATTTGCACAAGAGCTTGGAGGAGAGGCAGGAAATGTTGCATATGGAAATGTTACAGATGGAAATACGACCGCCCCTGACATGGCAGGCAGCGGAG
>JBKPHJ010000275.1:0-2982 GCA_046729835.1 Thermoproteota archaeon | reverse complement strand
GAATAACCACTCGTACTTTGTCCGTAACTCATTAAAAGTCTGATAGATCAATACGCGCTATGGCAATATGAACTAATGTTTTTATGTATTATTACTTATGTATTAGTACTCAAATGTATCACAACAACTAATTCCAATGCTTTGTCAGAGTCTAAATCTTCCATTTTAATCAATCAAAATTAAAAAAAAGAGTTGTGGTTCAGCTAACGCAATTCTTGCTTTAGCTGTAGCTTAGTCACTGTGGTCTTGATTATTACTCTTCTTCTCCGCCTTGTGAAGCAGCTAGACTTGGAGCATTGTTATCGCCTTGTATCTGTGATGCTAGATTCTGGCAGAACACATCGATTGGTGTATCGCCATTGCCACAATCGTTGACTTGTGATACTGCTTGGCTCTTGGTATAACTCTTCTTCTTACCTGCAAATGCGTCGTCTGTTGCTAGTGCTGTTGCTGCAACCAACATTGCTGCCATTGCCGCTACAACCACTAAATATTTGGTTGTGGTTCATATTTCTGTTAGCTTCATCGAAGCTTGTGTTTATCTGCATTAAGCAGGTTCAGGCAAGTACTTAAATCTGATATTTATTCTATTAGAGAATTAAAAAATAACCCACAAAGTGATTTGGGTGATAATTAATACTGCACCAACTTACACCAACATATTGTTTCTGATCTTGTAAACTATTTTCTAAAGATATTTTCGTGCTTTAGTTGTTGCTGGGCCGATCACTAATCATTATCATCAGCAAACTGTTTAGAAGCGATGTCAGCTGCGCTGAAAAGTGCATCTACGGAAATGGAGTACCAAGGTTTTCGATAGATTCTGCATTTCCATCTTCTTGTGCCGATGTGACTGCAACGCTACTTTTGTCGCCCTGACTTTGGGGATTTATGTTAGAACACAATACATTAATTGGAAACCAATAGAGTCTTATACTTATTAGTACCACAACTGCAGCAGTTGAAGCCCAAAATATGACAAATGCCAAGCATTGAGTGAGATTGATAATAGTAGTACTAGTGCAAGCGGACCTTATTTTCTAGAATCGCTTTCATGATCCACAAATCCAAGAAATTTTGATAATGAAATATCGATACCACTAGAAGCAAAGAGGTCAAAACTAATGATTTGTGTGGAAGCCTTCTATTATTTGCGATCAATGTCCAAAAACCATGAAGAGTGATTAATAAACCTAACACTTCATTTTCCATATTGTCAGCTCAAGTGGCCAAATTTTGAGTTTGACTGAAATGGCTGATGGCATATGATAACAGACAAACTGAACCGATAGTATATGAAAAATCGGTGGTAGAAGTTAATAATGAATTACAAGGTCGTGTCTAGAATCCTTATGAGTTTGTGCGAACATTTGTACCACCTCGCTCCTACCTTCTTCAATTGCATATAACCTTGGATTAACATGTACTGGAATTACATTATCATTATTCGTCCATCGAATTGTATCATCTACATTGATACTAACTGGATTTGGCGTGTGGGTCCATAACTTTGTTAACCGCTGCCTTGAAGTGTGCTGCAGATTCCCAAACTGCATAGTTAATGAAGGTACCGCTCCCACCTATACCCTTGTGCAGTTGCGTCGAGATGAATCCTGGCTGTGCCTTAAATTTCTCAGCTTCGGTTGTCCATCCCTTCAGAAACTGATCGAATTCTTCATGGTATATACTAAATTTATTTGTCAATATAACTGGACCAACATCTTCTTCCATTTGTGCGAAGACTGATACCCGTTCATCCATCTCAGCCAACTTTGCCATCTCAAACTATGACTTACTCAAAAACTTAAATATTTAAGCTTTCAAGTTCATTAATTCCAGAAGTTATTATTGATAGTATCAAAAAATCATTTCTCTAGATACTCACTTATTTTTATCAACAATAAGTATAGCTTCATTATCAAACCTGACATTTCCTGTATTACTGTTAGCATATTTTTTTGCTGCTTCAGTAATTGCTTTCAATATCTCCCCTCTTCTTTCGTGAGTTTGATTTGGTAATATTGTTTGAACAGGACCGGCAGTTTCAAGTACGAAATTTGTAAAGTCATCAGCTGACTCAAAATCAAAAGGTACATTCAACTTTTCGATAGTGGGATCCTTGAACCCTGACGTTATAAAAGAATTCTTAAGGCTATTTTCATCTGAAAGGCTAAACGGTCCAGGAGTTCCAGGTGGAGGTGGTGGGGGTGTTAGTTACTTTCATTATGGTATTCATGCTTCGCAGAAAAATTTTTCACGTAAGGTGCGAATAATCTTAACGTCTTTATTTGTACGGAAGCAGCTATTACATCTTAGGATGAAATCGTTTGTAATAGGATCCCATTCTTCCATAGATGACTACTAATCTTAAGTTTATGGCTAAATGACCTACAGCAATGTTATAATGGTGATTAACAAGCCTACTACTAGACATTTAACTTTCCGAGATACGATTTAGCACTTTCTAGCATGTTTGCTTCCTTTTCTGAAAGATTAATTCCGATCATCTCTTTGAATTCTAGTTAATCTTTCATGTATTGTTAAAACAATATGAAACCCATGACTTTAAGTCTTGTTATAGTTATCAATGCTGTGTGTCGAATAACTAATCATGTAGGTACTCAACTTCTCTTCCGATGAATTATTGAAGGTATTCTTATGAAGGTGTAATGGCATTTAGGTCAGTAAAATCGTAGGATCATTTACTAAAATTCCTCACATATTATATTCAACGAACACAATAACTAACAATCATGGCAGGAATGTCCAACAAAGAAATTAAAAAGTTTCTTATGCAAGGTACTTTTACAGCAAAACTCGCTACTTTTACTACATATGACAGCTCACTTAAAGCAAGAAATATTCAACATGATAGTAGGGTAAGTGTTTGTATAGATGATCAAATACCGCAGTTTTCCTTTGTAACTATACATGGTACTGCAAAAATATATTATCGCAAACAAAATGAACTTCTTAGGTGGA
>JBKPHJ010000274.1:0-9545 GCA_046729835.1 Thermoproteota archaeon | reverse complement strand
ATATAATTATCCATTTATTTTGCCATCAGATTTTCGATGGATTTTTGTATAGTTTAGACAAACGACCCACTGAAGAAACTTACTTACTATAGTTTGAGAGTTGAAATGATCTTATTATTCATTTTGTAACGTTAAATATAATGCTTGAGATTAAAAACTGGTTATTTATTTGTCACTACCGTTGTATAGCTGGCTCGAACTCCATATGATGACCGAGTTACGAATTGCGAATATTTACATTGCTGTTATCCCAATGATCACTAACTTTATCATGGCGATAACAGCTAAAGTAGGATGCGTTTCATTATGCATTCATAACGGGTACTATATAAGATATCGATTGATATATGTTGAAGTGAGCTCATTTCGGTTATGACGCGTGAGCTTTGTTATTTTAGACGAAATTCAACAATCCTTGATGGCATTATTTTTACGAATTTGTAGAGTTGTTCATTTAAATTAAAAGCATTAAAAGTCAAACAAGACGATCAGAATCAGAGACACATCCCCTAGATCTCCAAATATGGTTTCTCGTGACGTGCTGCAATATTGTCATATGGTATAAATCTGTTGATAAGCAGCTTAACCCAATTTTAAAGGACTTATACTTGGACATGAAAAGTAGATTGTTCATATAATCAAAATCTAAATAGCCCAGTTTTTCATCTCTGATTCATTAATCCAGACAGGGGCCAAACAGCAGAGACAACTTGCAATATACCTGAAGGTAAGGCGATACGTACTCCTCTAATAATGGCTATTCCCTCTTTATCTATTACAAAACATCATAAAATTTTTATTCTTAGACCTTGTATATTTTGTTAATACTTACAATGAAACTGGAGAAATTATGATTAAGGATCGTCCCAGTGAGAGTCAAGGATCAGACAATGGGAGCATTAACACTGGAAAGTTAGAATCAGACGACACAATAAGACCATTATTTCCATCGGATACCCAACACCACAAGAGAATTTTAGTAGTTGATGATAATTCGGATATTGCTCTTACTCTGCGGATAGGACTAGAAAATAGTGATCCAACTCTGCAGGTTGATTGTTTTGATAATCCAATAACCGCCTTGTTGGAATTTAAACCTAATTTCTATGACCTATTACTTATTGATGTCAACATGCCTTTGATGGACGGTTTTCAATTATGCCAAAAAATATTGCAGAAAGATATCAATATCAAGATATGTTTTATGACTTCAGGAGAAATAAATATGGATGCTGTAAGAGAAGTGCATCCACTTAAGAGCATAGGTTGCTTCATCAAGAAACCTATCACTACAGAACAACTAGTAAGACGTGTTAAAGCAGAATTAGAATAGATTAGAAGTATTAACTCTTCAGTGTTAGTCATTCCTATACTATTTACGAGAGAGCCTATCCGGTATTTCATAGCATTATCGTTATTAGGTACCTTAATGGTGACTATACAGATTGTCCAGCGGTTTGGTTGATAAATAAACATGGGAAGAACTATACCATCATTTCGTATAGCTAGTCAAATGGAATACAAAGAATGGAAGAACTTCCGAAGAGCACTTACCAAAGCAGATAGAAAGCAATTCGATGACATGTTTTCCATATCCGTTTTGTACAACTCTGCATGCGTATGTTGTGCTAATCCTATAAGGATTCAGCCTATAATTATGTCAATCTTAGTACAACATTACAAGGAATTAAGCAGACTGAAAAAAGAATTGGAAATGATTAACGAACAAAGATAGTCAATAACAAACTCAATAACAGATACTAAATAAATAATGTTAGGAAGTCAGAATTACAAGATCATTTATACTATCTCCTCAAGCTAAATTCATATGATCAAGATTCTAAGCAAACTTAAATACTCGACTTAGCGAAAATCCCTATACCAAAGTAAATATCATTCACTCAAACTAATATGCTTTATAACCACATATTTCCTAATTATAATAACGCTTAAGTCTGAAATTCTCTTAATCATTATGCATAACATGGGACGACTTCTTATAGGGTGCTCTGGATGGAATTATGGCAGTTTACCAGAAGAAGGTGGTGGATGGATAGGAGTATTTTACCCTGATAAAGAAACTAAGAGACTGCGCCACTATTCAGAATTCTTTAACACTGCGGAAATGGACTCCACCTTCTATGAAAGGTTCTATACCAATATGACGGTTGGCACATTTATTGGAATGAGCAAGGCAACTCCAGACACATTTCAGTTTTCAATCAAAGTTCCAGAGACTATTACTCACAAGAAAAGATTAGATGTGAGAAAAGAGGTTCTGAAAGATCTTGAAGGGTTTATTGAAAAGATATCACCATTGAAGAACGCCAATAAATTAGGAGCAATACTAATACAATTGCCACCAAGTTTCACTGTTAATGAATTTAAGAGTGTAGAATCGTTTTTGGAAAAGCTGTCAGGTTCCAATAATGGAGCCAATAATAGTAATAATGGTAATTATGGCGGTAATGGTCGAAGTGATAGTAATAATTATCAATATGCACTTGAATTCAGACATCCTTCATGGAAGACCGAAGGACCATGGGAATTACTTAGACACTATAACATTGCTACAGTGATAACCGATTCGCCAGCAAAAGAAGATCTTGAATTTTTATCCGAAACTACAGTAACTACTGCAGATCATTCTTTTGTCCGATTCCACGGGAGAAATATTAAGGGTCATTATTGGTATAATTACTTGTATAGCAAGGATGAGCTAGAACCTTGGGTTGAAAAAATAGACAAGATGAAAGAACAGACCAAGACTCTGAGAGTATACTTTAATAATCACTATGGAGGCAAAGCTGTGATAAATGCACTACAGTTCAAGGAAATGACTGGAACCAAACTATCTGAGAAAGAGGTTCTTCTTATAGAAAATGCAAAATCATATTTGAGGAAGACAAATATTTAACTGCATAACATTAAAGATGGTAGTCATAAAAAAATGGTAGTCATAAAAGAAACACATCTAGATTGTAGCTTCATTTCCACTTAAGCGATGTATATTACGCATAGAGGCCAGTTTCAGAATAACGTCATACTGATGTACATGCAATCGGTTCGATTGGAGAGATCATTTTCACATAACTTGCCCGTCGTTGCGGCATTTAACTTATTTCCTGTATACATTCAGGCTTTTGTTGATTAATCATTGTAGATAATCCTCTCATATAGTTCTTGGCAAATGTAGTTATTGGTTGAGAGGAGTACCATATGCAACCAAGTACTTTACAATCGTGACAGGTTCTGGCTATCTCCCATTGGGGAGCACTCCAAATTTCTTCTACACTTTGCTCAAGTAAATTGTACGTATTTTGAGGACTATTAAATTTCCAACATGGAACTAGAACTGTACCATTACCATTTACAAAGATGCTTTTCCATACTCCACATTCGTCAAAAAGTCCCCTTCCATGTTCGATAATTTGTTCAAAATATTGTGCCGGGATCATTATTTTAGGAGAAGAGTGTTTTCTTCCATAATCAAGTATACTTTCACATACTCTCACCATTGTCTGTCGATCTGGAAGCAAAGAATAGCTAACATCAGATCGATCTTCTACAAAAGTAAAGGAAACAGCATTAGAACCTAATTCCTTTGCTTTGTCAAAATAAGATTGGTCGATGAATTCTTCAGTATTGTATTTAGTTATAACACTGTTAAAGTAGTGGGGTACTTCATGTTCGGTCAAGAGACGCAGATTACTTATTACTTTGCGGTATACCAGGGGAGAAACCCCACGTACTTTGCAGTATGATTCTTCAAAGACGGAATCAATACTGCAAGTAACAAATTGAATGTAATTTTTTAATTCATTAAGATCAATAGTGTGTAGGAGCGAACAATTGGTAATCAATGTGATAGGAATTCTTAATTTGTAAATATAACGTACAAGCTCCATAAAGTCAGGACGGCTAGTTGGTTCACCACCTTCTATTATAGACCAAATACAATACTTTGCAACCTTGTCAAAAATTAATTTCCATTGCTCTGTAGTCAAATCATTTTTCTTTGCCAACTCCGCTTGACCAACCTTATCAGGATCTCCGAAAGGACACATGGGACAGTAAAAGTTACAGTAATGTGTTAGACTGAAAACGGCGATTAGCGGGCGCCTTCTCCCGATAGCTCTGTTACCCGACCATTTGCCTAATAGCTTGATCGTACGAATAGTGTCAACTGGCATAAGGTTAGCATTCGTATAGCAGCATATTAAGTTGCTGTCGCTGTTGGTTGTTTTTCTCAGTGCTAGATATACTTTAATCCTAAATTTGACTAAAACAGTTTGTACTAGTTTTTAACCATAAATTCCGTAGGTATTCTACAGAATTAAGAGTCTAAAACACCCTGTTCTGTTGGGTATCTATCAGTTCTAGCACTCACCAACGGATTTTTGCCTTGGTTCCTTCCAGAATACTTTCATTAGTCTCCTGCTCCTTCGTTTCTGAGGCTTTTGTATTTCTTTCATCGGACTCGGTTCCTTTCGACGAGAATAGGGAATTGGGATATTCATCAAGAGACTTTGATATTTTCATGATGTCGTCTTTGTCGATTCCTCTTCTACGAAATAGTGAAGCCATCGAATTGTTTAATTGTGGAGGTATACTCACGAATCCCTGTATTCTGATTAGTTCAGACCTAAGTTCGATAACTCTCTTTTCTAGCCTTGGATAGTCATCATAATGATTTCGGAGATAGTCAAAGAATTTCTTGACGGCGGCATTATGTTCTGTGGGCAAGCCGCTTTGTTCGGCTATCTCATCGATAATGTAATGAAGGAGCTTGAATTCACCAAGCCCAAAGCCTTTCTCGTACAGAAATTCAAGCTCACGATTTAATGCTTACTCATCAAGTTAGCAAAACACACAGACAATTAGAAACTATGCCTAGAGTCCAGAAATTTTTGTTTTCAAAGAAGCGCGGCGCTATCAATACAGCTCTTGGTTATAAGACATCTTTGGCTTTTTTCCAACAGTTCTTAACGAATGACTATGATGATCTTTCACTAGAGAGTGTAATTGATTTGCTTATTTCCAACAGAACTGATGTTTACGATCTATTAGACCGTTTTGTAAGTTATCTTGTAAATATCAAACTAAGCCGATCTTCAATCCATCAGTATCTGACGGGTATCAGATCTTTTTTTCTTCAATGACGTTGATATTGTGAATTCCGAGTTTAAACGACGGGTTACTATGCCGAAAAACGTGCAAGAAGAAGAACAAGCTTTAGATCAAGATGATATTAGAAATATTCTACTGAAATGTAATAATCGCCGTTTAAAGACATACATATTGGTTCTAGCAAGTAGCGGAGTACGGGCAATAGAAGCCTGTGCCATTAGATTATGTGATATAGATTTCCAACACAATCCAACTAGGTTGCATGTACGGGGAGAATTCACCAAGACCAAAGTATCTCGAGATATTTTTATCTCTGATGAAGCAACTCGATATCTCAAGGATTGGATCGAATATACATTCAAAATCAACGTGGATCAGACAAAAAACATCGATGGTCCAATAGCTGAATATTTGGTGTTCCAAGTGCATAAAAATGCAGTTTCTTCAATTGCTCCCATAGCAATTTATCGAAAGCTCTTGTCCCAATTTCATATCGTTCTCAGATCTGCTGGACTCGGGGATAGAAAAGAATCCACGAAACGCAGACGAATAACTTTCCATTCTATTAGACGTTTTGTGAAGACTACTATCTCGGACTCACAAGCTGGTAGCGATTACTCGGAGTGGTTTTTGGGCCACAGAAAAAATACGTACTACGTGAGCAAACCCACAGTACGCGCCGAGATATATGCCACAAAAGTCATGAAATATCTTACGTTTCATTTATTCTACGCTGAAAGCAACTGGGAAAACTATGGAAGCGAAGATCGACGAAATTGAAAGAGAGAAGCAAATATTGAGCCAAAAATATGAACAACAGATACGAGAGCTGCGTGAAGATATGGACCGGGTTGTAAAATTCTTAGCGAAGCCCCCACACATAAGACTCATAAAGCCGGAAAAGTGCGCATCAAACGTATGTTACAAAAAGTAGAATCTGCTCCAAACTAAAGTTAAATTTAACACTTTTACTCTGGTATCGAACACTGAAGTTTGCATTCATCTAATAGCCCACATATATCTGGTTTTATGTACGCCATGAAGCTTCGCATCACTAACATCTATTAGATAGATAAGAAATTATATTCTAACGAATAACAAAAAGATTTATCATTCAATTCCATAACACTCATTTCTATCTATAGATTATAAATTTACTTGCTATCGATTTTATGTATTTTGCAGACCAGTAACATAACTATAAATATTTGTTCTCGATATCCATGCTCACTATCGATAGTAACAAGTTAACAACAATGTTAAGTATAAATACTCTATCTCGTTATCTATATATTGCAATTAAAGAGATTAATGAGATTAGAACCCAACGAAATAGAATGTATTTGCCATCGTTATAACTATCGGTGGCAGTATCGTGGAAACAGCAAATACATTGCATGTTGTCCACGTTGTAAAATGACCGTCTACATAACAAAGATGCTTCGGCTTCGGAATGAAGCAAATAGACAGACGATTCACGGGGACCTTTACGTTGAACGGAGAGATAAAAATTCACTTGGTGCCAGACTTTCCCATTCCACGACACCAAGTGAGCCAATAACCCAAAAGACCAATGGGCGGTGACATGTACAGTAGTACCAATTCGTTTAATAAATCTATCTGCAGAAGTGAAAACTGTAACGCAATTCTGATCTTCGATTCTACTATTCAAGATCAGAATGGAAAATATATTCCGCTTGATCTAAATCATAAACGTCATTTCTGTTGCAGCTCTGATAAGATTTTACACGAATGCAGTACTGTTGAGCGTTTACAAAAATTAGTTGAAGATGCGAACCATACGGAACTATCAAGCTTTGAACTAGAATTAAGAATAGTTGATGGGGTGAATAAATGATGCTAGCACAAGAAAACGATATCACCGAACAGAACATTGGTTTTGTAATGAGCATAGTTTCAAAAGAAGCACCAAAAGACGAAAGACTGGCTAAACAAGTACTTTATACGATTCTTAGCGCGAAGTCTAATGATCCAATAAACCTTGCAATTAACGCACCAACTGGCGAGGGCAAGACTTACGTTGTTCAAAAATTTGTAGACTTGTTTCCAAAGAATGACGTAATATCACTTGTCGGAATGAGCGAGAAAGCATTATTCCATAGATCTGGCAATTTAGTTATAAAAGGTGAAGATGGGAATTACGTTCCGATAAAAGACAAAATACAAGATCTCGACTCACAAATACGAGCTTGCAAAACGGAGATCGCCGATACGCATGACAGAAATTTAAAACAAGCTAAAGCAAATGAGATCGATGAGTTAGAAGAAAAGAAAAAAGATTTGTACAAGAATTCAAAGAAATTAATCGATTTAAGTGGAATAATGCTGATCTTCTTGGATTCACCACCGGAACAGCTTTTGGAAGCATTAATGCCATTGTTATCACATGATAGAATCGAAGTAGAATACGAGTTTGTTGATACTTATAACGGAATTAAAACTCATGGTAATGTGTTACGTGGGTTTCCAGCCTTAATTTTCACGGCAGCCAGAGACTACACTAATAATCCAAGATATCCAGAAATTCAGCGACGCTTTTTGATAACCAACCCCCAGATGTCAGCTGAAAAATATCGTGACGCAGTTCACTGTATTACTGCAAAGTATTCACTCCCGGATTTTGTCTACCAACATGTAGTTGTGTCGGATGAAGAGAAAGAGAGAGCAAAAAGCATCATTGTTAACATCCAAAAACAAATAATTGATACATGTTTGAGCTCAGTTAAGCGCGATCATAACCAAGTCTATATTCCGTATCATAAATCACTTGAATTCAAGTCTACCAACTTTCGATGCTTCGTATATGAATGCTGCTAAAACTTTGTTTACTTGGATTAGTCTCTTAGCGACAATTCATCAAAGACCCAAATTACGAGTAATGAAGAGTTATCTAATTCAGACAGTCCCATTGGCAACTTTTGATGATCTGAAAGAAGCTATGTCACTTATTGAGCACAATAATGGGGTTAGACCGTACATTTTTAAATGGTTCCACGAAGTATTTATGCCGGCATATGAGTCAAAGAAAGAAGCTGACTCTAAAACGGGGAGAAATGGCGAAACTTTAACTGAAACTAGAATTGCAGTTACCAGTCAAGATCTAATTAACAAGACATTTGAAATTCAAAAGAGGAAGTTGAGCTCCAAGCAGATCACGGAGACTTATATCACCCCACTTTATAACTCCAATGTGATTTCGAGCGAATTTAGCGCTTTGGACAAGCGGGCTAAAATTCATTATCCGGTAAAATCAATAGATGAAAATAATAAGAATTTGTTCGATTTCGCCGGTTCGAATAATTTATCACAACATTTCAATATCAGAGTTGAAGATCCCACATTATTCCCAGACCAAATGTATATAATCTCTGAAATAAGCAGAGTTATAAAATATTCTTCGAGAGACGATTCAATTAAGTTATTTGATATTAATGGGACAGAAACAACTGTAGAAGAAATAGTTAGTCGCTATTATTGTAATGTTAATGAATGCTTTAGCACAGAAACCAGATCTATCATTTGTCACACTGCTATAAGATATGATTCGCTAATAACACATCATGTCTCAGAAGAATATTATCATAATCATCAAAATGATATAAAATTTCAACTTAGCTCTTCATCTTATACAGAAAATACTGATAATGAACCTGGCAAGTCTAAATATTTATTCGATCAAAGCGAATCGAATAATTTCTTATCTTCAAAGAACAATAGTCAAGCAGACAGGCATCTCAAAGGCGAAAATGCGGGGGGCGCGATAGTAGAATATGATGCTAAAGATGTTGGTTTTAGTCAGATCAGAAAAGCCGTACCGTACGATGCTCACGTGAGAATAAGAAGACGATGATATTGAATCACCTAATCACCAAATTAAGTTGTTAACTTGACTTCAAATCTGGACTAATAGTCACGAGTTGTAAGAGTGAAACTTTTTTATCCGTAAGAAATTAGAAGATCTGTACTATTTAGATGACATCTTGTCATGTTTGAACATGGTCTCCCGTTTAAACAGAAGCTAAACTGCTTTAAGCAGAAAACTACATCTGATCAGATACTGTACTTCTCTTCTAGAAAATGTCGAATAAACACTCTAGTCGTATTACTACGTTGTCTTCTTGAGTTTATCTACTTCTTCAAGTACATCATATACATATTGTTTCGTAGCTTCAAGTTCGTCTTGATTCTGAATACAATTCTTCAAGTACTTCATGTACTTATTTTTTAACAACTTCAAGTTCATCTGCTGACAATTTTGATTGTGTTATCATACAATTTCGCTGCTCTCACGGTCGATTTATCACTAAATAACAGTTAATTTAACCGCTCGTCAGTTCTGGTTATTATTAATCATAAACAAAGCTTACTAAGGTTAATGTATTTGTGCGAGTGTT
>JBKPHJ010000273.1:0-3878 GCA_046729835.1 Thermoproteota archaeon | reverse complement strand
GAATTGCCCAAGGAGATGAAAGATGCTGTGGGCGCATCTTTCTGAGATGAGCTCGATTTTTTCAGTTGGACGGGACACGTGCTGAAGCACCCAGTCTATTGACTTCAGTTCTGCTGTACGCTTCTCTTGTACGCTTGAAAGAAAACGATAGATATCTTCTAAATTTATGACTCGAATCGAAAGCTTACTCTACCACTCGTCCTCATATTCGAGAATTTTCAAATTGTTATGATTCACAGAAAATATATTCAAAGCATGACGAACATCATTATTTGCGTAAATTACAACTTCGCCAAAATGGTTGATTGACAAGAATTCGTTGAGAGCATTGACGAATTCGCTGTGCTCATACTCAGTACCGTCTTTCTCATGGCTATTCCTAATAGACAGATTATGAGCAGCTGGATAGATGTCGCATAATTCAACTGGAATGACTCCCAAAAATGTATTATACGTACAAATTTGAAATCCTTCGTATTCTTTCGCGAGATCCGTATACTCTCTGCACAAATAGAAGGGCTTAATCTCTTGTTCTGGATATAACACCACATGTGATTTGGATGACCTAAATCTAGAGACCATCTCCCTATATCGCCTTGCCTCGGGCCTGCAACGATCTAGTGAATCATAGAAAAAGGCCGCCCTCTTCTTAAATAGGCAGGTACCGGTTTCGATAATAGGGCTATTCTTGATATTGATTAACGCTTCCATAAGTTTAGGATGTGAACGTGCTTTTCGCACAACATATTCCCAGAGCCTCCCATCCATTATCGCCTGTTTTACCATATTTATCTCCAATTTCAAGACATAGAGATTATGTTTTGCCAGCTGAATAGTCCTCGTATCATAATCCATCTCACAAAGTTCCTTGACAGAATGTTCGCTACATATAGGACAACTACAAGGGAGATACGTCAATTCATTGAGTTTCGCTGTCCCATACGGACTCATGTATCTATTGTCCCGCGCGTAGAGAACATAAGAAGCAGAGTCAAAAGTATCGCATCCCAACGCAACGGCAATAGAAATGGCAAAAGGGTGGCCTGCCCCAAAAACGTGAAATGGCTTATTAGGCACAATATTCTTAGCCGCTATGATCATCTGAGTTAACAAATGAAAATCATAGGCTTCCATGATTTCAACAGGACTTCCAAGTGCAAAAAAATCGAATCCAATCTTGAAAAGCTCTTCTGTAGAATGTTTAACCAAATCGAGATGTTCTGCCCCTTGAATAGTACCCGCCCAGATTGGCTGATCTATTTCATTTTTTCCGAGTGTTTCTAGCTGATTACGACGATTGAATTGATCCCTTAGGGATACTACAGTATTTCTCGCATTTTTGAGGGTCTCCTCTACAAAATCTTTAGCTCTCCTATATTCTAGGCCGTAACCAGTTGGTCTGTCCAATATTACAGATAGATCACTCTTGATATCAATTTGGAATTTAGCAATGGTCTGTGGTTCCATTTCAATATCTCCATATTCAAGTACCTGGTACCCACCAGAATCAGTCATTACTATTCCATCAAAGTCAATTACCTCGTGTATACCTCTCCGTATCGCTTCCTCTCCATAACGCCTCCGAGCGATATACGCATTGGTAATTACAGCATTGAATCCCAATTGTCTTAAAAACTTCGGGCTAATGCTTTGATCAACGGGATGTACGACAGGGAGAAAGGCAGGGGTCTCAAGAAATCCGTGGGGTGTCTTTAGTTGCCCAATTCTTCCAGCTAGGTCAGTATGTCTGACCTCGAATGACAAATCTATTTTCTAATCTCCCTCATGAACTCGTCATATATCACCTTAACTCTATCAGCGGCCAAACCAGATCCTTCCTCCACTCCAGATTCGGTGACTTTAATCTTGTCCATAACAATGATTGCACCCACATCTTCTCTAATCCTTACAAGACCAGGAAACACCTTAGACAGCCGCTCGGAAAGGGCTTTGAAATCAAACGGCTTCTCCATCAGTTTAATCTCTTTTACAAATGTGCCGTTGATAATCATTTTCAGTATTCCGGTCCCTTCAATATCATTGAGAATTAAATCAAGCCTCTCGCCGATGCCCGATAGCGTACCCTTGTAAACTCTCTGATCAGATGTTTCTACAGAGACCTTTTTACCAAGAAACTGGATCGCTTCTTCGCCAAATTTGCGTACTAATACTGTTGACATGATCTTTACACCGGCTTTATAGGCTTGCATATATATATTTGAATTAGAAAAAGGAGGGAATCGGAACAAGAACACAGGAACACGACCTGTTTGCTAAGAATCTCCTACAAATGATAAATTCAGCTCAAAGATATTCACGTTACATATGATAGGACATCCGAAATAGGTCAAGAATATTCTAGAAATCGTTTTACGTCACCTCTTTTAGATATTAGCGCTAACCAATCTATGGCTCCGACTTTTCTATCTGTTTTGCCTCTAAGCAAGGAAATAATTTCTCTAGAAATTTGGAATGGTGTAGTTTCGGTTGTATCACACTCAGCAATTTTATCTCGTCCAAAACGCTCAATTGAGTCGTACAAAATTATTCCCAATATTTCACTCGCTACATTCTCTCTAACCTTTTCAGCTGAGTAATTTCTTTTTTCTAGAATGCTAAGGATAGCATATGGAGACCTGCGCAATACTACCGCTAAGTCTATCCATCTGTTTATCAGGACATAAGGGGCTAAATGTCCCACTATGATTGTTCTTCGTGATTCTCGTATCTTAGACCTAATAATGGCAGCTATTTTCCTTGTATCAATTTCCATATTAGAGCCGTCTTGTCTTTGGAAAAAAGCTTGATGTCGTAATGCTAGATCATTAATATCGATAAGTTCTACATCGTTCAATTTTTTTTTTAATTCTAATGCCGTTGTATGCTTCCCCACACCAGGGTTCCCCGTTATGACTAATCTAAATGAATTCATGATATAATCCACGGATTTATTAGACCGAGAAATCACATAAGAAACTATCTAATCATCTTATTTAGCCAGAGGACGTGATTACATCTCTAATCCAATGCTCCTTACGGTGATAAGGAGAAGGAAAGAGAATAGTAAGTGAGAATAGTTAATTGCTTGAACACATAATGGAATGAAGAGTTAGAGAAAAAAAGGACTAAACTATGCCTGTCGAAGGTAGCAACTGAGAATATTTTTTATGCAAATTTCACTAACTATCTTACACATCTTAAAAGTCCTATTATTATCTACTTTTTGGGCTTCGAGCTCGACTTGTAGTGATACCACAACTCCAGATATTCAAGAATTAATCAAAATACACTTTCCATAACTTTTCACCTGATAACATAGATGGCAATCTGGTTTGGAAGTGAAACCCACACTCGTCAAGTACCTGTTCAAAATCAAATTTTTCATTAGAAGCAGACTCTTCATTCTTCAGCCAATTCCTCAAGTGGTACGTAATCTGTTCCTTGAGAGATTCATCGCGTACATACACGTACCATAGGTTATGAGCAGATCGAAGCTCTTCCAATAACCTTCTCTTGGGGATATCTTTAGTCAATAGAGGAGTGTAGTATCTGTTCATTAACTCATAATTTACATCAATCCATGATGGGGTTCGCCATCTAGCAATACGAAAATATCCGAATTCCTCATATTCACAACCACCATTTACTCCACACTGCCCTCCTTCGTCGAATGTGGTTATAACGCACTTAGCTATGCGAGCAACCCCAGGTCTGAAGTCGACTCCCGGCTCCATCCATCCTATGAATGCAACATCAGTAGGGTGAGTTATACATTCTATCGGAAGTGAAATAATATATGCAGGTTTGGGTCTCTTCAAGGAATAATATATGGTGGCATCTTTCTCTATACCAATTGCACCAGGAATATATTGTATGAC
>JBKPHJ010000272.1:0-5023 GCA_046729835.1 Thermoproteota archaeon | reverse complement strand
GGTAGTTTCATTGGTATGACCTCGCTAATTAGAAACTGTATGCTAGGTAATAAAACACGTATAGGATTTAACTGTGAGATTGGCAGATCCTATCTCGCAGGAGGCGATAAAATATCACATCAGAATACTATATTGGACAGCATATTAGGAGAGAATGTGTGGTTTGGAGCGTATGCAGCAACCGTGAATTTTCTATCCACCAAACAAAATGTAGCCTATGAAATTGACAAAGGCAAATCAATCGATACTGGAATGGATCATTTTGGGGCACTTGTCGGAAACAATTGTACTATAAGCACGTCAGTCATAATCATGCCTGGAAGACATATTCAGGCTAATACATTGATTCAGGCTTTGTGGAAAACATATGAAGTAAGCAATAAGGGCTAGTACAAAATGATGGTTGCACTAGTGGACAGATTAATACACCAATACACTAACAACATGTTAGATTTATATCATCGGCCTCATCTTGACAGAATTCACATATGGTCATTGAAAGATCAAACGTTGGTATCGATGTTATTGAGGTCAAACAATTTCGAAACAAGCCCTTGAATGATGATAACTCTAGCTTTTATCGCTCAGTCTTCACCGAATCAGAATTAGCATATTGTATGAAATACTCAGATCCATATCCTCATATCGCAGGCATATTTGCCGCTAAAGAATCTATAATAAAATGCCTAACCAAACCCATTAAAATGATCGATATTGAAGTCATTCACAACCAATATGGGAAGCCCATTGCCGTAATTCATCGGAAGAAGAGGAAAGCTAGCATAGCACGGATATCAATTTCACACACAAGGTCCCTTGCTATAGCTATGGCCATAACAAATTAGCAAGATTTTATATCTTATTTCTGTTATTACATATGGTATCAAATACATCAACTTGTGAACTCGAAATCCTAGTACTTGCTCAATATAGCAAGTTCATATCCCAAGGAAAATCATTTCATGAATTTCCTTTAACGGTTATCCTTAGGGGAGAAACATAGATGGTTTCAATTTTTCAGCTAGATAATACAATCATCTCTATTTAAGAAGGAATCTGTTAGATTTTATAACAATTATCTGCCTGCCCCAGGTAACCCCAGAACCTTTGTTGGAGACCTGTAATCTCCCGTAATATGTAATCCTTCGTTAGTACTTACGCTTATCATGTTGGGATTAGTGTCAGGCTTGGGATAGAAAAAATAGGTTTGACCGGGCTGAAGTAACGACAAATTCTGAATGTCATTACTTCCTAAATTTACAACAATTCCAGTCAATTCATTTTGGCCAATATTTGTTATTCTGATTCTGTATTGAATCCCGGAGATGTCTGTAGTATCTTTGGTTGGATCTAATTCTAGCGCAAACATCGGTCTGTTTATGTAACTATTGATAAGGTAGAAGACAACCCCCGCTACGAAAACACCTATTATCATGTAATAGTACGTGTGACGGACATTTCTAGCCATGGATGGATCGGTACCAGTTAACTGTGTGATAAGATCTTCTATTGCTTTCTGTCAGCTATGTGATCACCTCATGTTAAAAAAAGAACCTTTACATGACCCTCAGGGTCCGATCGTAATCACATTGTAGAGGTTGATCGTTCATCCTTTACAGCCGTGCTTGTACAGTCATGCCTTACACTCAGTTTCTCTTCTATTATGGTTACATGACATTTTTGCATATGGTCTACCTAAAAATAAATACACACTGCTAAGGAAGAAATAATCTATTCCGTTATGTACGCCCTTTACCAGATTATCAATAGGTGTCAAGCACCCTAGCGGTGCATAAAAACACTTCATTGATCTCGAAACACCATGTTTTCTTCGTTTGACAGATGGCTACTGCTTATTCATGAAGGTTCTGCAAAGGATAATTGATGTCCATCAGGATCGGTCACATGAAAATATCTTTCCCCCCATGGTGCATCTGCAGGTGGCCTTTCTAGATGTATGCTATTTGAAATCAAAAAATCTTCGAGAAAATATGAGTAGAGTGCATCTACATTTTCGACATAGAATATTATCCTACCACCAAACCGGTAAGTGGCGTCCGTATGCTCGACAACAGCGTACTCGTCCCTATTATCGTTAACGGAAGGAGGATTAGCTGATTCAATCTCTCGCTTCATTAACTGTATATTCAGATAGGTCCTGGGCATATTCCCTCCCGATTTAGAATTTCTGTTATTGCTCATGGGGGTATTTGTGAGCACAAAAGAGACAAAAGTATCTTTTTTGAATTGTATCCTAAAACCTGGAATTCTAGAATAAAAATTAAATGATTTTGACATATCAGATACGAAAATGGTCACAGCAGATATTTTGTAAACATTCATGGGATGACAGATATAATGGATATGATACTTGCATACAACTCTTACTATTTGCGTGCAAATCCGCGGCAGGTTTGATAGATCATTGGTGGCAAGTCAGACTCTATAATTAGTATGGCTTTGGAGTATCACATAGATGATCGAGTTTTACATAGACTAAGAGATGATCGACTCAGGATCATTCTTGGGTTCAGCGCTATATGTCTTACTCCTTCTATGGCCTAGCCCTAGATTTCTAAGAGGTCATATTCAACGATGTCAATAATATTAGAATTGCAATCTTAATGCGGAACCAAGAACAAGAGAAAAGAACAAATAAAGCTGGGAGAAGGGAGATATCAAAACTCTAGTGAGGATTGTTCCAAACCGAGAATTGGGATAGACAATGATTGAGTGTCCTTTGTCATACGATCTACAAATTTGTGTTTCCCTGTATTCTTATTTATCTCTAGAAATTTCTTGTCTGGTCTTTGGTTTTGTGTTGTGTAGTGTATCACAGTATTGCCAATTATGCCTGTGTATATGAAAAGAATATGAGTACTCTTTTCCTTCAGGATATGATAGAGCATCGGTATTGTTCCCACTGAAGCCTCTGGAGAGTAAAGCATGACCTTCAGTATATCATCGATATTCTTGTACTGTATATAATCCATTTATATTCCCATGTACAGTATTTAACATTCATTGCGATTATTATACTATTACTGTTCATGGATTGTCTGAGATTTAAACTGATAAAAATAGGACTGTGGATGCCGTCCTTCATTTTTCGTCCATGATTCATTTGATTAAAATGTACTGTTGAGCGACTGACCTATCGAAATCTCTGCTAGGGATCCTTGAATAACAAGAGCTGTAGTACCCGCAGCTAGCATTTACGTTTTAGCTGCTATAACGTATGCTATAGCATCGTATTAACCGCAGCTACACAACAGAAACAATATACAATAATCTAATTTTTGGGGTTGATGAGTGAGTCGATAATAGTACTACTTGTTTATTTGTGAGTACTCAAATCAACACTTTAGGTCTACGTCGACCCTAGTAATGAGTGATGATTCGCCCCGGTCGGGATTGTCGCCAAAGACTCTGCTTTTATCTATATGATAAATCATAAGTTAGGCCTATCTGAGTCGCCAACATTAGAAGCTATATCTGCACTATCGAGCACTGATACACCAATTCGCGCATTTTGATCCGGATCTGCCGTCTAAAGAAGCAAAATAAAATTTTGGATTGATCTCAGATCAATGCCCACAACCACAACCACCATGGTGATGATCTTGTTGTGTGGAACACGATGGACATAACGTTGCTCCATTTTGAGCCATAAATGTTGTGCCACATGAACTACATTTAGCCTTCTGAATTTCTTGCATGTCTATAAATTGTTTGATTACACTAATTAAAACCTTCCGTATATCTAGAAAATGTGGTTTTCGCAATTGCTCCTCGCGTATACAGCTAGAGGTTATTATCTATTGCAAGAAATGTCCGATGGACATTAGTCTAATTGATCACACCCTCTCATGGATCAACTCTATCGTTCCTTTCACACATTATCTACAATGGGATTGTGTGGGTTCATTCTAACGAATCATTCAAGCTAGTGGAATCCATAAATCAATAGCTTACCAATAAAATAATCTCAAGAAATTTGAGACCATCCAATGGTAGGTGTGGCGTTGAAGTATACTATCTTGAACAAATCTTCAAAATAATGTGCCGCACTCTTTGCACTCCAACCTATTCTTATTCTCAGGGCTCGGTGCGACATAAAGACTGTTGCACTGAGGACATCTTATTTCGGTTGCAGCTGACAATACGATAGTTTAATTTATCTACTCTCTTTTTAATGTTTTCAAGGTGTAACTAAGCTTTCATTAATGATCGGACCCACTTTTTGATTTGAATGCGAATACGTATTCAATCATGATTTAGCATTTTTTCATACCTTACCGCCTTTTTTTTGAAGGTGAAGGATAAACGAGACTCCTACATACCTCAACTTCGTTTGTTAGGATGCCTTCGTTCAACGATTGCACTCATCTCGCTATGCTGGGTGGCATCAATCAGGGTTAACACTAAAAAGTGAATTCCCCAACTAGATTCCCACAGCAATAGGTACCTACTATTCAAGACTACTATAACATGAAGCTGCTACCCTGGTGAAAAAATAGCCCAGGCACTCCTCGTATTTTGGAAACCGTAGAACGTACAATAAAGGTCAGAACAAACCGTGGATCCACAATCTCAATTTTACTCTTGCCTGTAGGGGTTGGGTCATAATGGATATAGCCAGAAGAACGACAAGTATAGGTTGTTACTTCGATACCAACCATAAGTATGCTTTTTGGCTCTTCCTATCATGACTCTTAACGAGAAAAGACAGAACTAGCTTTTTCATTAGTTTGAAGCAAAAGAATGAGAGAATGAGTCTGGGTACTATGATCACGATGATGACGGAGCCAGTATTGTGACTGGTAACATTAGTATAATATTAGCAATAGCTGGAACAGCAGCGGCAAAAGGCTTTTCGTGCTATACTGTGATTTTTTATTGCCCCTTTTCTGCCTCCTCCAATCCTCTGAATTGTGATGCTATTGAGATAATAAAATAATCGACCTCGTATTAGAAAATGTAATCGACCTCAACAATGCAAATGGATTACCAACAAACATCA
>JBKPHJ010000271.1:0-1422 GCA_046729835.1 Thermoproteota archaeon | reverse complement strand
TATCAGTCCTGAATCGAACTGTTGACTAGGTCCTTGGTCTGGAGTTCCGGCAGTTACCGTGTGAGCGGTAATATCATTATTGGTCCATTTAACAGTATCCCCAGTTTTAACGTTGACATCTGGTGGCTCAAAGAATTTGCCATTGCTTTGATTTGATGCGCCCTGAACCATGGAAACACTAGCCGGCCGTCCTTGTGCAGTAGCAACAGGATCCGGAATTACAGGTGAACCAGCCATTGTAGACACTAAAATTATCACGACACCCATTACTGTAACGGTACTTAGTTTCATCCTTACAACCGTCTTCCTCCATATTTATTTTCTGTGAACATTACTATAGCCGTAGTGATTTATATAAATACAGACGTTTACATTTATAAAATCTTATATTTCTATTCCGCTCTTTCTTGACCTCCTTATTCTTGCATAGACTATGTATCCAGTCAAAGCAACCGCTGAAGTTAAGGTAAGAATACGAATTGTCGATAGTAATGAAATATCTCTAATGCCGAAAAAATTCTCTATGTGTGGAAGCTGCTTATTATTATTCTCCGTTATGTCTTTACTCGGCGATTGTTGCTGATCTGAAGTGGTAGATATGGGTAAATCTAGAAAGATTGGAAGAGGAAAAAGTAATGATAGAAAGAGTGGATGTTGTTGTTGTTCTATGCTCTCTAAAGCTGAGGATTTTATCATTATGGTATATTTGCCACCACTACGAATCTTACTAGCATCTTTTCCTTCTAATATCAATTTTATTTGAGAGTTGTAAGTTTTGCTTGTTTGTATCGGGCTACTTCCATTATCATTTGACATATTGATTCGTTGAGGTGTGGCTACATAAGTAAAGCCGGGAACAAGCCCAGAGTCAGTCATTCCAATTACTGATAGCTCAACTTCATCAAGAGACAAGGAGGAGAAAAGACTAGAAGGTAATGATGTAACATTGTTATAGATGTCATTGCTTGACCTATTGCTATTCATTGTTCCTGCTTTTAATGCAACATCAAGGATTTTTTCCTCAGATGGTTTTATAGCTAATGGCATAATAGTTGAACCATTATTTGAGATAACTAGACTACGAATATTCTGATTGTTATTGGTATTCTGATTATTGTTTAAACTAATCTGCAATCCAAAAGGAACAGGAATTGTAGTATCGAGATATGCAATCTTGTTTGCAGCATATTCTGTAAACCAGACTCTCTCTCCATTATCAGATACAGCAAGAAAAAGAGCTGTTGAGAGCGGTCCTGTGGGTATGTCATATTCAGTCATCATTCCTGACTTCGTATCAATCCTTGATATTCTATTTCCACCATGCTGTACGAAATAGACATTATCTGCAGATTTATCAGCTACAATTTGACTCGGAAGTGTTACAGGGTAAACTCTAGATGGAGATGTCCAATAAGAAATATA
>JBKPHJ010000270.1:0-1663 GCA_046729835.1 Thermoproteota archaeon | reverse complement strand
CAATTGAAATCAATATAGCAATCATACTGATGAAATGGAGTTCAGTTTCCGCCAACCTAATAATTCAGTAGATTATTATTATTCGTTCTACTATTTAATAGAACCTAGTAATAATAAGCACATATCGTCTACACTTAATTCCACTTATGGGTTCCAGGAGTGGTATTTGTATCCTTTCTTTAATAGAATTAACACAATAATAGTTAGCATCAATGAAGGTCCCCAATTTAACAAACCAAAGTGTGGTTATCTCATCATTTATCATCATAGCAATATTCATATTTTCAGTTATTGCTTTTAATGGCCTTGGAGATCTTTTACAGATGTACGACAATAATTCTATTCATATCGCAAGCGCCGTCCAACAGATATCAGGTAGCTCAATGGATTATGATGACATGAAAATAACCCTGGCTACAGCAACTGATGAAGGAGGAATAACTAATGTAACTCAATTAGGCGTAACAGAACAGCAAGAAGTATATAGGTGGTTCGACAACAGCAGCGGAACAACAAATCCTACCTTAAGATTTATGGTTAACAAAGACAATATTCTACAGATTAATAATCCAACTGATACTGTACATGAATTAAAAATAGAACTCAATGGTACTGAAGTAGCAGAAAGTGAAGAGTTAGGACCCAAAGCTTCTACACAAGTAACATTTAGACCTAATATGACTGGAACTTTTCAATACCATTGTGAATACCATCCAGCTACAATGAAGGGCATGATTGAAGTAACTGACGGCTAAAAATGTGTGGCCATATTTTTCCCTTAGGCATACAAATACAGAATTAAGGAGACTACGAAAGGCGTTAGAACAACAGCACATGGGGATGCAATCGATGAGATCGTGGATTATATCCACTTGAGAATGAGGCTAGGGGAAGAAGGCATTAAGGTACTGGGGATAGAAGAATGAGTACGGATTTTCCTCAGTTCTATCCTTGACATGAACATGAAGAAAAAGAATAAACCTCATCGTTCTAGATACGAAATAGTTAACAAGATCCTGTGGGAAGTTCTATTAAGAAATCAATCTCCATCATCCCTTTATAAATGCAAGTTGCTGCATATCGAAAATGCTGCCAGACTAACCTATAAGCAGACGCTTTACTATCTTCCACCATTAGTCGAAGCCGGATTGCTGATAAGGAAGAGAACGACTGCTATGTCAGGACCATTCGACTACTACTACGAAATTACCCACTCCGGAAGACGTTATTTGCAGGTATTCGCTGAGTTGGAGAATAATATGCAGCCTGTAGTTTCAGACATAAAGGCGGTCATGTCTAGAATGGAGGCTTAGCGTCACTCAATTGAAAAGTACAAGGAGATATTAAGGCAGTGAAAGGATTTCAGCTCACCATAGTTTGCATTCTTTGTGTATTCCATCAACTCCAGATTGTCAGAATTCCATTTCTCGACATCTTCTCGTTCATGTCCTTTCTCTAATTCGTCTTCTGGTATATCAGCGACTGATCAAAGTCATCGGGAAAATATTGAAGAGTATATTGGGTATCCTTAATGCTCATCCAATCTGTAAAAGAAATTGTCGCAAGATTATTTATTCCATTAAAAATATCCCAGCATTATCGCTAGCATGTTTATCAAACAGACACAATCAATGTTTTGGTTTCTCTATTGGTTGTCAATGTA
>JBKPHJ010000269.1:0-4013 GCA_046729835.1 Thermoproteota archaeon | reverse complement strand
GTAAAGGTAGTTTCATTGGTATGACCTCGCTAATTAGAAACTGTATGCTAGGTAATAAAACACGTATAGGATTTAACTGTGAGATTGGCAGATCCTATCTCGCAGGAGGCGATAAAATATCACAACAAAATATAATAGTTGACAGCATAATAGGAGAGAATGTGTGGTTTGGAGCGTATGCAGCAACTTTAAATGCACTGTCCACCAAACAAAAAGTAGCCTATGAAATTGACAAAGGCAAATCAATCGATACTGGAATGGATCATTTTGGGGCATTTGTCGGAAACAATTGTAATATTAGCATATCAGTCATAATCATGCCTGGAAGACATATTCAGGCTAATACATTTGTTAAGCCAGAAACTACTGTTGCGAAGAACATAGGTTATTAAAGTCTCCAAATCTACTCGTATAGCAAATTATTGGACTGACGCATTAACGTACACTGTCAGCCTTTCAGCAGCGCGCTTGAGGCCTTGATATACATCATGGACTCAATGGACCCAATGGGTTCTATGTATGTCAGAACACCAAGAAGCGACCGAAATTATGCCTCAATAGATCTGATTTCCCCATACATATATTGATGAATTTCTTATGACTACCACAAGAGGCTTTAAAGTTCTGCTGACTATTTTACGTACGTGCGATCTAAAGAACATTCTAACACCGGACGTGTTTCCAGGGCGTAGCTCAGTTGCAAAACCCAAACTCAAATGCAATGCAAGATCGCACTAGTACATTTAAGCCTATATAAATAAATAAGGTACAAGCAGCTCGGCTGAACGGACCACAAGACACTTTATCCTGTAAGAAATCTCCTAGTCAATTATTCCGGAATCTATATAAGAATTCGGCACAAACCAATTCAAGTCAATGCAGTCGCAGGTAGAGCCTAACCTATCATACTTCATAGCGAAAGCACGCTCTATTGATGGTCATACTTATCAGAAGAAAATTAGGATAGCGATCCTAAGCAGCTTTACGATCAATGGCTTAGAAGAAGCTCTTCGTGTCAAATGTGCAGAAAGCAACATAGCCTGCTCGACCTATCTTTGTGGGTACGGACAATACAATCAGGATATTCTTAATCCAGCCAGTCAATTATATGAATTCTCACCCGATATCACTTTTTTGATCATAGATACTAGGACTGTGTTATCATCCCTTTTTTACACACCATATTCCGTATCTGCTGCTGACAGGAGGAAGAACGTGGACAAACGTGTAGCTGAATTTGTTAGTCTAGTTAAAAGCTTCACTAATAAAACAAATTCTAAATTAATCATTACGAATTTCTGCGTTCCGACATATTCACCATACGGCATATGTGAGACAAAAACTGAATACGGTCTCAGAGAAATGGTACGGGATCTCAACGCCAAATTGTCTGATGCATTTCTAAGCGAACGTTCCGTATTTTTATTTGATTTTGATTCGTTTGTATCAAAATACGGCGAACTCAATGTGTTGGACTATCGTCAATTTCTTGTTGGTGATATCAAGGTCTCTTTGAGCTATATTCCATATTTAGCAGGAGAGTTAATGGGGTATATCAAAGCCAACTTAGGTTTAAATCGTAAATGCATCGTGCTTGATCTCGATAACACCCTGTGGGGCGGTATACTAGGAGAGGATGGCTTTGATCGAATTGACCTTTCTCTAAAACCCCCAGGCTTGGCTTTCTTTGAATTCCAACGCCTCCTCCTGGCACTTTATCAAAGGGGTATTATTCTGGCGATTAATAGTAGAAACAATGAGGATGAAACTTTAAGAACAATCAGAGAACATCCATACATGGTACTTCGAGAAGATAATTTTGCATCCATGAGGATAAACTGGAATGATAAGATCTCTAACATGAAAGAAATAGCGGAGGAACTGAACATAGGATTAGACAGTATAGTTTACTTTGATGATGACCCTATAAACAGGGAGCTCATGTCAAAAGCTTTACCACAAGTTATGACTGTTAACTTACCTGAAGATCCATCATTGTACGCGTCCACGTTAATGAATATAAACGACTTCAACACACTTTCCGTGACAGATGAGGATAGGATGAGAGGTGAAATGTACAAACAGGAACAGAAAAGGATTGAGCTAAAGAAGTCGGCTTCTAATCTAGAAGAGTTTCTTGTGCAACTCGGAATTAAAGTGATAATAAAGAGGGCGAGTGACTTCACAATTCCGAGAATCGCCCAGCTTATTCTCAAGACTAATCAATTTAATCTCACTACGTTTCGTTACCAAGAAGAAGAGGTCCGAAACTTCGCCCAGAGTAAAGACATATGGGTAGGGTGTACCCAAACTATGGACAAATTTGGGGATAACGGGATTACGGGGGTATTTATAGTTAGGAAGAATTTTGAGCGTAAAGAATGGACTATAGATACATTTCTTTTGAGCTGCCGAGTAATGGGGAGGGGAATAGAAGATGCCGTGATGGGATACATATTGAATCAGGCTAGGCAGGAAAGGGTAACCAAAGTGAAGGCCCAGTACATACCCACAAAAAAGAACAAGCCATGCGAACAATTGCTTCCGAGTTCTGGGTTCAAAAAGGATGGGGACTATTGGGCATATTCCTATGATGCTCCTGTAAAAAAGACAGATTACGTTGAATTGACGGAAGAAAATGTCTAACAATCTCTTGAGCATTATTGCAAATGTCATGGAGGTACAAGCTACACAGATTAATGATGAATCGGGCCCTGAGACTATTGAAAATTGGGATTCCTTTCGTGGATTGATTTTGTTTGAGGAAATTGAAACAAAATTTAATGTGAAATTTACTCTTAATGAGCTGTTAGGCATAAAGAAGATAAAAGACATAAAGAATATACTATCCCTGCGTGGTGCGTCGTTAAATGAATGAAGCAATTATTGAGCAATACACCATGGAAGATATTGAACAAGGCCTAAGGAAAACGTTCAGAGTTAATATTACCGAATCAATGGTAAACGAATTTGCAAAACTCACAGGGGATTATGCGCCCATGCATATGGATGAGGAGCACGCCCGCAAAACTGATTTTAAACACAGAATATGCCATGGTATGCTTATTGGATCATTTTTTTCTCGATTGATAGGTATGCATTTGCCCGGAAAGAATGGGCTCTTACTATCATATTCAGGGAGGCACATTTTACCATGTTTTCTGAACCAGGAGATCGTTGTCGAGGGTGAAGTCATCGGCAAAAGTAACGCAACAAGAATTATCACAATTAAGGCGACTGTTAAAGATGGCTTTGGGAAACTATTAGTCGATGGGATAGTGAAGGTATTAATGATGAAATGAATTCTTAAGAATGGGATATTTACTTGTCATGTTTTCTTTCAAATATTTTGTTCTTCCCTGTTTCCCATCAAGATAGAATATCGTGCCGTTAAAGTCTTAACACTGACAAGACATAAATTCGTAGACTATAAGGTAGAACTCTATAAAAATAAATATAGACAAAGCTGCTGTCACTATGATATACAAGTCTCAATGGGACTTCATTCCAATTTCTATAAGGTACTATATTCCTGTTAAGGAACATGTTGCTAGCTGTTATGCAGGACACATTGCTAAAGCTGGCTTTGTTACTTTGCGTTAGATTGGAGACACGTTGTTAAACTATACTGAGAAAAATTATTCCACCATAAAATGAAGGTATAAACCTGTAGCCTAATTATTTGTCATGCAAGTGTTAGACATATAAGTTAGCCATTCCGTATAGTAACCGCAGTGCCAACTATCTACAAACCGTTGATAGTTCCATCTTAACTGATTCTTGTACACATGGCATAATGGCTGCCCACGTTTGAGCTCAGACATACATATGTGACATTTCGGTTTCCGGTTCGCAATTTCTGACAATATATTGTATCCAATGAATCCCATTGCTAGTCCAGCTAAAAAGTCCCAGACACGGCCATTATCGTCTTTATGCTTTCTTTTATTCTTCATTTGAGATAATATGACTTCCTGGTAAAACCATTTTACATGAGATTTCACATATACTTT
>JBKPHJ010000268.1:0-6385 GCA_046729835.1 Thermoproteota archaeon | reverse complement strand
GAGCAGCCGCTTTTGATGGTGAAGAAGGAATTGCAACTGAAGGTGATAGCTTCTGTAGTATTACAGATGATATCGCAGGAGGAAAGTTTTCATCATTATTTGAAGGAATAGTAGACTGTGAAGATAAATCATCACTAAACCCACTCTTGATTGAGTACTCATTTACAAAGAATCCTGTAAAGATAGGAGAAAAATCCACTCTTACAGTGACTGTCAAAGATAAGAATTCTGGCAATCCAATCCCTGATGCATTTTTGACACTGGATATTAATCCACCATCATCCACATCATTCGAAACTAGTTCAGCTGGTGCCGCAGTTGCAGCCGTAGGTATAGCTTCAAATCAAGAAATAGTCCAAGAAAAAGCAACCCAAGTTATGCATACAGATAACAATGGACATGCAACATTTACTGTAGAAGTAGGACCTAAATCTGATTTAGATATTTATGATACAGAACTTGAAGTGACAAAGGACAACTATCAATCAAGTTTTGAGCAAATAGACTTTCGTGTAGTATAGGAAAATACTTTTATTAGAAACTACTATCCTTTAATTTCTGATTGAATCCAAAGATTTTCGATGATATAAGCGTAAGATAATACTGTTGATTCACTATTTGAGTACGTAGCAATACCTATTGGATCTTTATCTTTCTTCTCTTCTATCCAATGATAATTCATTATCTACTATTACCATAGTTAGTCTGCTAGATGACAATTGATCAGTGTAATGAATTTGAAGATATCAAAAATGAAGCCGCCATGATTTTGATGGAGTACTTCATATGAAATTTTACATTGAATATGTTAGAAACTAAGCTATGATATACGAGATATTATTCTTTATTTCTGCATTTATATCTGAAATCATAGGAACTATAGCCGGTTTTGGTTCTTCTACTACTTTCTTACCCCTTGCATTATTTTTTGTTGATTTCAAGACAGCTCTTGTATTGGTAGCCATATCTCATCTATTTAGCAATTTGGGAAGAATCAGTTTCTTTAGACATGCTAAAAGTCATCCTTGGAGTATTTTTAATTATTATCTCTATCTCATTCTTGTTTAAACCTACACTAAAATTTCCAACTAATTTATGGACTGTAATCTCAGGCGGAGGTGTATCTGGATTTATAACAGGTTTGGTAGGAACTGGAGGAGCTCTGAGGGCCACGTTTCTTACAGGCTTCAATTTGGAAAAGACAAGATACATAGCAACCCCAGCCGTAATAGCACTGGGAACAGATGCTACAAGAATTCCATCATATATTTCACAAGGCTTTCTAACAGAACAATACTACTATTACATACCAATTCTGTTTGCTTCTGCAATAGGAGGTTCAGTTGAAAACATTACAATTGAACCGTTGCGGGTAAATATCGTGGTGTTATTTTACGATAACTACTGTACCCATGAGTGAATAGAAATTAGAATCAACTAAAAAGGACTATTTCACGGGGGTTTGAAGTCAAAGTTGGATCATTTACTATCTCTTTTGCCTCTTGAGTTAGATCCTTAACGAAAGGGGCGCCCATATCTATCACCCTCTCAAATCCATTGATCACTCCTATTGAAAATGTCTCCCATCCTATGCCAATGACTGCAAGGACTACTACAACGAATAATAGAACAGTAAATAATCCCACATATTCTTTATTCTGCAAATACCTCTTAAGGTTTTAGGATTCTCTTCCTACGAGATTATGCATCCTAGGTTACCGGCAATCACAAAGATTTAATCTCAATTTTGATTAAAAATACAATGTGGTATTGGAAATCCGTAATTAGTTGTTTTGTTGCATATTGATGTATCAGATGTTACGTGCAAATAATTACATACGTAGGACCTGCAGAACTAGGTTTCAATTGATCAAAATATCCCCGTCGCAGAATGATGCAAGGTTCTGTCCGTACTGTGGACATACAACTGTTGAACCCCATCAAGTCATCCTCTGTTAGGACATTGTCGAAAACATAATCTTTCATCCATTGAAAAATATTTCATCAAAGGTTCATGGCGAATCTTGTCTTTATTTATTGGACCTATTGGTTTTCTTCATTAAAGGAATGACACAACAGATTGATCGGGATATCATTCAAGAAGATATCCTCGGCGCGCATACCATGTTTTTCAATTGCATGATCGGCGCCATTCTCTAAGAATTCTTCTTTTGTTTCACCTTTTATAATAAAATCACAATCAAGGCCAGATTCACGACATACTAAAACGTACATCACTATTACAATATATGAATCAAACTTAAATCCTTCTTTCAAAAAATTGTGGTTGCACGTTATTCATGCGTAGTATTTATTTGGTATTTAAAGATATTTCATAGATTAATAACAGAATGATTTTAACATAGAATTTACAATCAGAGAACTACTTCAATCAATGGGGGGGTCGGGATCGCATCCGATAGATAAGAGGACCAGACATTCAACAGAATTTCTCCCTGGTCACTTACCTGCAATTACTGTACTTTTTTTTCTATTAGTTTACCTAATACCAACTTAATAATAGATTTTCTTTTCATATTGCACGCAAAATATGGTCACTGTTTACTGTAATCCCAAGTCGAGTAATAATTTGGACTAATTTCTAAGACAACTGACTGACCTTTTCTTATTGCACTCATGAGTTCTTTAGAAATTGGATCTTCTAATGTTCCCAAATATCTAATATGTATCTTCTCTGCAATAGGAACGTTAAAGTCCACATCCTCATATATTTTCACAGTTGCCTTTCCTCTTACCCCTTTGTATGGAGGATTTGGATCATCAATACAAAAATAAATAATCTCATTCTCTTTGAGATTGGTAGCCTTCTTAGACTGTTTTCCTGTTTCAACATAGATTTTGTTCTTTTCCTGGTCGTAATAGTACCATGCAGGATGAATATTTGCATGGCCTTTCTCATCCACGGTTCCAAGATGTATGTTTAATTTACCGGTCGTTAAGAAATTTTTTGTTTCTTGTTCAGATAATGGCGCACCAAAACCAGGACTACCATCTAATATCTTTAACATAAGATTGAAAGTGCGTTTATGTATTTAAGTTCTTTCAGTGTACCACAGAAACAGGATATAGTCATTGTATTCATACATGTGCATAATCGTCTGGTCCATGACTTTTTTCTCACTCATTCCGAAGATAATGCGGTCTAGTCCTACGTCTGAACACCGCAAAGAAAATGGTACGGCACGATCTTCAGTGTGGTATACTCTACCAACTGAATATACTAGATATTGTTTGAGGTCACATCAAGAAGTAATGCGAGTGGCAAATCCTGTCTCAGAGTATTATACATTATAATACCTTTTATGCACGCAGTACCCTGCAATTTTTGCGACCTACCTTCTGGAATATGTAATTCTAAATGATCCAATAAGAAATGACCATTAGATTGAATTTCAATCAATCAATACAACCAACCATGGTCACCTGCCTTTTCAATTGACATTCATACGAACGATAAAGATGATAATGAAAATTTGCGCGCAAAAAATCCTAATTATCTCAATAGGTCAACTATATTTCCTTCGTTAAGGGACTCTGACTAGTTGATCGTACGTCGTTCTATGCATCTCCTGTTTGGTTACTGTAGAGTCTCTACCATATTCGACGCATTCTAATAACTAAAAGTAAATAAATTTGAAGTCAATACGTCTGCCATTCGGATTCGGACAATCGCGGACATGGACTACCTAAAGGCGGGCGACTACATTGACTTACACCCTTTCTTCCATGTCGCCTGCCTTTTTCAACCTGTCTCTTACCTTAGGTTTCTTCGTTAGAGGAATGATACAACAGACTGATTCAGGTTGTATGTTCTATATTATTCAGTTAAATAGATCGATACAGACAGATAGATCGATAAACACAACCTATCATCAATCGAAAGATATTTTGGCGGAAACCAATGAAGAGGAATAACTAGACATAATACTCCTCGTACCATAAACTCCTATTGGATATCTACTTTCTACCAAATGTAATCTCTAATATCCCATTTTTAAAAGAGGGTACATTAATTAAGTCTAAAATAAAGGGTGTTAGACTGATATACAAATTCGACTGGTTAATCACAAACTGACCGCAAATTACTTGGGATGCCCTTTGATCAAATAAGTTCGGTTATTATGAATTTTCGCGCGCAGAAATTCACCATATTAGTTCTAAGACGTAATGACCCTCTGTGGGTATGCAGTTAAAACGATTATTTCAGACCTAAAAACATATCCGACTTGATATTCGTACGATATTCATCGCAATTAAGAAAGGGAAAAAGTACCAGATGGTAACATCCGGTAACATCTTAATTAATCTCGCGCCGCAAATAATAGATAGAGGTACAGAAAAAATATGTCACAGGTTTCATCACGTTTTTCGCCTAGGAAGAAAGAAAAAGAATTGATGGTACTAAAACATGATAATTTCACTCTTTGTAATTACAGTAGGCATAGCGCCTATAATCGTTAGTTTAGTATACGGGTTTAGAGAGTTCTATCATGATGTAGGGCCTTCTGCGTGGGCTATTGTTGGATTCGATTTCTTTGCTGGGGCAGCGACTCTCTATTTAGGTTATAGATTCTTTTTTAAACGAGGATGGGAAAAATTGAAATTATCCTTATAGGAAATACCGTTTTCCAATAGAATCAAAGACAATGCCAACGTAAATCCATTATAATTTATGCTGTGTTTCAGTATGTGTATTCAGCTCAAGCAAAGTTTTATAGCGCTGCATACAGCTTGTACATTTAAACTTATTCTCAAGTAGATACGATAAAATTGATCTCACCTCATTAATACTTATACCTAGATCCCTTGCGCAAATTGAAATACTAAAATCTTTTTGTAATTTTCTTTCTTTGATATAAGCTTCTACTGTTAGGATTTTTTGGGTGAAGTCATTTACGCGTTTTTGCAGATTAGGTTTGTCCACAGATGCCTCTCCAATTGTTGTGTTCCTACTTTCTTTATCTATTATAGCACTTTGATCTTTCGTCCTTTTTTCAAACTCTTTTTTTTCTCCAATAAAAAACTCTCCATTAAATGCAGGATTGTGTTGTACATCTAGTTGATTATTTCTCATCTGTCTATTTGCAAATTCAGGATAATAAGCTAGTATATAGCATCATTGTGTGCACCCAGTCCGTAGTGTTTTTAAGCGAAAACTGCAATTGACATTTGTTAGCAGAAATTGAATGTTAATGAAGCCCAATCATTGTTGAAGGATAAAGGAGTTTCCATAATGCATATGCCTGATGGCTTCATGTTAACGATATCTAGAAGGGTAGGCAGTCCTTCGCGTCGTATCGAAATGGATGAAATGGAAGCAATCCTAGCATTAGGCAAGATTAGACTGATTGCTGTAGTGTAGAGGACACAGTTGGAGACATTCTTATCGAAGTATCTAAGACCTAATCCAAGCGAATACCAAGAGTTTTATTATGTTGGCCCGACAGATGCATCTTATTTCAACTTTCATAGGTGAACATCGGAACTGCAAAGACAACCTAAAACACGGATAGATCATTCATGTGGTGAAGCAGTAATCACAAATGCTGCCGACAATATCCTAACGGCGAAACTTGTTACTGAAGCTGCTCTCACGGCAGGAATCAGCTTGCGCATTTTATCAAAGAAGCCGACTGCGATTGCATCTAATAGAAGTAAAATTAAAAAATTACTCGTTAAAGAACTTCGTAAGCTCCCTAATTAAAAAGTCTGGCCGCTCTTCTGCAATGTAATGACCTGACAATGGAACTATGACACCTTTTACGTTTTCAGCCAAATTTAGTGTAGAGTCTAAAGCAAAATTGCCAGGAGCATCTCCTCCAAGAGCAGGATAGATATCACCCCCTAATGCTAATACCGGCATTTGTAACTTAGTTTCAGATAATAACTTATTCTGTTCTGCATTTAATGGGAATGCTTTGTAGTATTCAAAGCCAGCATGCATACCTCCTGGTGCAGAGTAGCTACTGACATATTTGTCTATGTCGGCTTCGGTAATTGCCTCTGGGTTATAAGCGAGGCCGCGATAGTGCCAGGAGAGATATTCCCTCTCGTTTCCGGCAGTTAACATTTCAGGTACATCTGGTGTCTGATGAAAACTAAACCACCAGCAGCATACTCCTTCCAAGCTTGGAGGGAAAAATCCAGGGAATACGAAATCCATTATCACCAACTTACTAACGTTATCAGGATGAATAGCAGCATAAGAGTACGCTGTCTGTGCTCCCACATCATGTCCAACTAAGTAAATTTTTTGTCCGAGTCCCAATTGTGACACTAGTTGGTAAATATCTTCTGCTGTAGTATTACCGTCATAGCCCGTTAAAGGCTTTGACGAATATCCGAGTCCACGAAGGTCAAGTAC
>JBKPHJ010000267.1:0-5683 GCA_046729835.1 Thermoproteota archaeon | reverse complement strand
AATTACAAGGACCTTTTATCTTAAAGACGGATCTACTTAACACAAGGAATTGATAAAATAGATAATAATGGAGTAGATGCAAAGGAGAACTATATGATAGATTTACGTCCTGACGATGCGATTAACAAACAGCAAGCAGCGTATGGCGAAGTCGCAGCAGCTAGCCCAGAATCGTGGTCACATGTAACATCAAGTTGTAGAAGTATTCTTAAAGATGTGGCTGACACGATCTCTCCAGCATAATCGTAACCCATATTACAAAGTGGAAGAGAAAATACTGCACTAGATGCTCCAGTGTTACAATTATTACATTGGCACCCGCTATTCACTTATACTGCTTAATGGCCTGGATCATGATGAAAACAGGAGAAATTTCTACAATAATAACAAAATCCGCATTGTTGACAGATTGGCTTTGAAAGTGTAGGAAGAAATTCAGAAAGGCAGTTGAAACATTTCATTTTGCTTTGCTTATTTTATTCATACATTGGTACTTTTATAGTTCTAATTAATTGGGGAAGATGAAATGTGCCCGTCCAATATATTATAGTCATCATGGTCCTATCTGACATTGTATTAGACAGTGGTGGTCTAGAATCTGCAAATGCTCTACTGAGCTTGTAGACAAAACATTAAAAAGTAATTTGAAATTCGTATTGCCTCCGACAATCCTCTTGGCAAGAAGTTCTTCTTCAGCTCCACCATACATTTGTATGAGCACATACTGGATCGCCTTCTGCAATTCGGTCTATCTCAAGATAAATCCCTCTAGGATCAGTTCAGCCATTTCCTTTCCATACAGCGGATCGTAGCGAGATTCCACCACTGCTTCCTTACCCCCGCGCAAGTTCGAATAACTCTATCGGGTTGCCATCTGGGTCCTCCACTTGGATCTGTCTGCCTCCGGGACCGACTTCCATCTCATTTCTGAAATGCACTCCCTCCTTCTTGAGTTCGGCAATACGTGCAGGCAAGTCCTGCACTTGGAGGACTATCCGGTTCCATCCACCTGGCTCTTGCTGACGGCCATCGGGCATCGGTCGAGAACCAGAGGCTCCGGGACCGCTGAGAATGAGTTTTAGATTGCCGATCGAAACCTGACCGAAAGCAGGCAAATTTTGCTGGTCCAGATTGAAACCAAGCATCTTAGTATAGAACGCAATCGAGCGCTGAACTTCTTTGACTTGATATCGAGCGCCCCAAAGTCCTAGGATCAGGTTCTGTACCTTTGTTGATGAGTCTTCCATATTTTACTTGACCTCGTTGGAGAATATTTTTCCTTGTGATTTATAAATTTTTTTTGATGAATTCATTTGGAAACGACCATGGGTGAAACGTCCATCGCAGAACAAATAAATTTTAAATACCTAGGAACACCCGATCACCCTTTAGCTAGGATGCTCATCGATAACACAAGGAAAGGGATTGAGACTGTACTTGAGATCACTCCAAGTTCTTCTCTAGATGGGATATTGGTTAAATGACGGTAGGTGGACAGTTAATGGTAAAGTGAATACCATCAGATAGACTGTTGAAGTACGAGGTAACTTTACAATCAAGTCATATTGAACGGATTTCCTCATAAAATCTTTTATCCACTTTAGTCAGCATTAGGAGGATACTGCTCTGCATGCTCTTTACGAAGAGTACGCATCGATAACAGTTGTGATGTAATGGGGGTTCACTGAGAATTGAAAGCGACAAAGCAAGTAAAAATACTGCAATGATTGTTCAAACTTTTTAGATATTCCTGTCTAAATTTAAACAAAATTGCATTGAATTGAAATATGGCTGTTATAAGACTTGTAAACCTATGAGAAATTAGATTTGCTCAAAGACTAGGTTTATCATATAAGGAGCAGCATTTATCTATTAACCTGTAAATGCTGAAACTAGTTGTAATAGATATATGTTTGTTGGACTTATCTTGGACCATTGATATTGTTGACTTCTTACTTAGGATCGGTATTGCTAATTCTATGAGTATTATCCAGTTTTTTTCCTGCTTCTTTTTTTATTGATGATAAGTCATATGAGGCTTTAGCTCAACGTATCTCTTCTCCTCCTGAAAAGGAATTGTTACCTTCTACTGTATTATTAAACCAAGTAGAGGAGGTTATTCCTAATATATCAATGGTAATAGGCATTGTTAGCCCGAATGGAACACAAGTATATAGTTATGGAAATATTTCTGAGAAGAATGGTACAAATGTAAACGGAGATTCAATTTTTGATATTGGCTCTATTACAAAGACATTCACAACCACATTATTAGTTGATATGGTAAAGCGGCGTTTGATTAACCTCGATGATCCAATTGGAAAGTATTTTCCTGATAATGTTAAAGTACCAACGTACAATGGACAGATGATCACAATTGGAAATTTAGCCACACATACTTCGGGCCTACCGGACTTTCCTATAGGTTGGAACAGAAACCAGAGTTACACTAATGAACAAGTATATAATTTCCTTTCAAATATCACACTTCAAAGTGAACCGGGTGTATTCGCAAATTATTCTGATTTTGGTATGGGTCTTTTGGGTCATATTTTAGCTATAGATTCGGGTATTTCATATGAAAAACTAGTTAAGGACAGAATTCTAAATGTGCTAGGAATGGATAGCACAGGAATTGCAATGAACAGTACAGGTGTGACCTATCCTGACATACTCAAATCTAGATTAGCTATAGGACATAGCGGTGGGCAGGAGGTTGGCCTTGAGTTCATACCTGAAGCACTTCAACCAGCAGGAGCATTGTACTCTACTGCAAATGACTTGATGAAATATTTGTCTGCTAACCTGGGTTTAATTAAAACCAAAATAAATGATATGCTACAAGAAACCCATTTAATAAGATCTGAATATCAGCAACCGCCAGCAACAAGAGCTACGGGTGAATTATTTTCTTCCAACAAGAGTTTGAGCACAAGTTATGTTGGATTAGGATGGTTTGTAGATACTAATCTTGGTACGGAAATTATACAACATAGCGGTGAAATCGATGGCTATAGCAGCTTTATGGGATTTAATCCAGACAAACAAGTAGGATTCGTAGAATTATGTAGCTGTGAAGGAGCTGATATGCCTATGGAGGTAAGAGGATCTTTGGCAGCATTCATAATCGCTACATTGACATAAAAATCTCGATCACATTATTCATCGTCTTTAACCATTAGCAGATCTCGTTGTATATCTAGCATACGGTCATACTGTAAATTAAGTTCATATGCATCTGAGACTAAAGTGCCGGGAGTGAGGTATCTATATCATAATCGTGAATTCATAATTAAAAAAACTTTGCTTTAACAATTCACAACCGTTATTCATAATGGTTACAATGGAGGAGATTGAAACCGCATCTTGCATTCACAGGTTTGTCATTTATATTTGAAATGATATTTGAGCAAAAGTTTCTTATCGTTTTTGATACTTCCATATGGATCAGAAATTATCTAAATACTCTTAGCAACTCAAAGATAAGAACTGTCAAACAGTCAGAATACACTACAGTCAGAACACACACACCAAAAATCAAAGGAACTACTTCAACATCTTGAACTAGCGTAATATTTTGATAATGGCAAATAAAGGAATATTACTTTCATAAAATCAATACAGAACTCCTGATTACGTTAGGCAGGTAGCCATGATGATTTCCTAACTATTTCCCTGGGATAACTACAATCGAACAACTGTGTATGCACCTGGTAAGTCTAGAATCAAACCAGTTCCATTCACTACTACGGTATGTTTCTGTGTGTGAATAGTGATAGCACTACCGAATGGTAATCTATTTCATTTGTAAAGAAGGCAGTACTACTAATCTTTCAAGTTCTTCAAGATCTTTTGTGGCTGCGCCATGTGAGAATATACCGCTTCTCCTCCTTCGTCTTCCCTTATGAGGCATTCGTCAGCCAAGATCATCTCTCGATTGAAATATTGAGATAAAGTCGATATTATCCTGTCTTAAGCCCTTGATCAAGAAAGACTGACTGAAGGAAAAGTATCACCAACCAACCAACCAACCAACCTTCAGCTTATCTGACCCCAGCTGAAATTAAGTGAGTTCACTGTTCATCTCGTGCTAGGTTAGCGATGAAAATTTGTATGTGCTATTCTTTTGTGCTTCATGAATCACCTGATCGTATACCATTTATAAAGAATGTTGGAGTGCCATTTACCACTCAACCTGTCAAAATTTGGATTAATAGCAATCGATCCAGCATTATACTCTAATACTCTTTTAGCGTGTTTCAGCATTCGTTTATGTTCCCTAGCAATATAGCTGGAACTACAAACATGTTTCTCATCAAGGATTCTAAGTTATAGATATCATGAAATGACTTTTTGTAATAGCCTATTTCCTGTTCATAATCTACGTTTTCTCCTAATTGATATTTCAAAGAACGGATAAAGGAAGGATTTGCTCCATCAACTAAGATCCTACAACCGCTGTCAAATATTATCCCGTATTTACTAACGAGACTCAAAGTTATCTTTATCGGTTGTGAGATTTCAAAGATCTAAATCCCAACCCTCGATTTTGATTTCACAAAAATGGTTGCTGTTACTGCATAGACCGAAAACCTCAGCTTCGATTGCGTCTGCATCACGAATAGCCTTTATCTGATCTTGAACGTTTATTTCTTTATAATTTGCTGGCAAAGTTATTTATGTCATCGTTGGCGTTGAATACTATTTTCTTGTACCTTTGTTGCCTTTCAATTTGACTCTTACACTCCTAAATAGCATTCAATATCAAATCAGGTAGCAGTTTCTATGATGAAGGAGAAGGCGTCTTCATTCCTATCAATACCCATGTAGATTGAACAGCTTTAATTGGGTGATATGATATTACCATTTCCATTCCATCAACTCCTTCAACTATATAACCTGACTTACCTGTTACAGCATTTCTAAAACCTTGTAGACTAGCAAACATAGATTTTTCTTCTTCTAGTGTTGTTTTATTTGGCGACGGTGACAAACGCTCATGACTTTTATCAGAGTCAGCTATTTTAGTACCATTTCTATCCAGAAGAACAAAACGAACATCAGTATTGTTATCATCATTATCTGAACCTAAATCAAGTGATTGTAAAAGGTGGTCGTAGACTCTAAAATCTAGACTCCCGCCCCAGATACCGATCAACCCTTGTTCTTGGCCCCCACTGCTACCATAGCTACTACTGTCATTGCCTTCAACTTCATCTTCATTATGAGCATACAATGGAATCACCAAATTTGCTTGTGGTCTACCTGATGATAGCGAGATGATCACGTCACTCAGGTAAGGGCTCCCAGTACTAATTGCACCTTTGTAATAATCCCTGAAAGCCAGGTTAGAGGTAGTCAGATTTTCCTGACGGGAGTATGGTTCGACCATGTATACATCACCATTTGGCATAACAAAGAATACCGCTGAAAAGTCATCGTATGTTGATAGAATGTGTTGGGCTATTCTTCTCTTTGCCATGTCACCGAGTTCTGGTATACCATGTAAAGTTTCGTTAATCTGATCAGCAAAAGAGAAGTTTCTTACCTCTGGCAGGCTTCCTGTGAGCTCTAAGATGGCTGTTGACTTGTTTAGTCTATTCTCCAAATTGTCTGCTAATATCTTTGCAACATCAACAAGATCAAGCTGAAAAGTCTGAGGATTTGAAGAGCTGTTTGTATC
>JBKPHJ010000266.1:0-1070 GCA_046729835.1 Thermoproteota archaeon | reverse complement strand
GCTCCAGGCCATCGCGGAGGGCTTTCGGCATCTGGGGATTAAGGATGACCATGAGATTCTGGGGAAGGAATTTATCGTTTACGACGCCCTCTATGCCTACTGTCAGAAGGTGCTGTTTTAATCCTGTTGGATCAAGCTGTGTTTACACACGCAAACTCATAGCGATTGATGAACAAGCCGATGATAATGTCGTGCATTAAGATCTTTTTGGAAAAGCATATCGTTTTTCGAACCAATCGCTTGATGCGTGTTCTTAATGTCAGATTTTTTCGTTCAATCTTTTGGGTATTTTCTTTACCAATACTATGGTTTTCAGGTTCAAGATGACGTTCATAAGCACCCCAATCATCTGTGTAAAAACGCGTGATTCCAAAGGGTTCCAAAAGCGCTTTTAACTTTATAAACGCTTCATCTTTGCGCGACCCTAAAACATAGGCAAGAATTTTTCCTGTCGCGTGATCGATGGCATACCACAGCCACCTTTGTTGCGCTTTACTTCCAACGAAACTCCACATCTCATCGCACTCAGCTTCTTCAATACGTTCAATATGTTGACGAAGTTCAACCACCACCTCTTGGGAGTTAAGCTGACACAGCAAAACGGTATTTACAGCACTCAGCTCGGTTTCTTTTTTTTATTTCTTCAATGACTGTGGTTGGGCTGATTTTCAGAACACGTGCAATATCACGAATCCCGCTTCCATTTAAACTCATTTCAATGATTTGTTCCTTGATCTGGGGCAACCGGCCTAAATCTGAATAGTCACGAATAAACGTCTTTCCACAGCACTCTTGATCCTGACATAAATATCTCTGTTTCCCTTCTCCACTTTTTCCATGCTTAATCACATTGGTCCCACCACAAACTGGACACTCCACAGACTCTAATACCATTGTGCTTCCTCCCTCTAAAAAAAAGTGAATCATTCCTATCTCCTGTCTCCTTGAAATTATAACCCACAGAATTAAAACACTACCTGATTGCTCTTGTTGCTATTCCGATATGACTAGCATTAATAAATGCATACCTTTTACTTCCTATCACCACAAATTTTAAACAATATAAGTGT
>JBKPHJ010000265.1:0-1136 GCA_046729835.1 Thermoproteota archaeon | reverse complement strand
TCATTGTGTTGTATTATTCAACAGGTCATATATATCAGAGTGCGGCGTAGTTGCATCGAATATTTCTTCGTCCTTCTCAGCCAGTCATTCCGTTTGGGGCCAGTATCTTCTTCCATTTGATTAGAGAATGTTACGTTTTCATTCATTTCAACGAACTTGACCATGTCAAATTTACGAATGTAACCTAATATTTCAACCTTTAGGTGAGCTGGATATGGGGCGGAAATTCGTAGATATCACTTGATGATGGCGATGTATTTACATTCTCTTTTATCTTCAATTTCATACACGTAGTCATCTCTTCCGGATTTATGGCGTGGTATTCAAACATGTGCATAATTGTATTATCCATGGTATTCTCTTCGCTGCTTCCGAAAATGACGCAATTACAGTCTAATCCAACATCTGCGCATCTGAGAATGAATGATTCATCAGTCGATATGGGTATGAGTTCAGTACACGAATTACATACGCCACACTTACGAGTATTTGATGATGATGTAGATGGAGATTGTAAATCGCCAAATCCGAAGTAAGACGCACACCAATAACATGAATTACAAATCACAAAATATACTCGGTTGGTACGTTTGAGAATTTTATCATCTTCTTTTTTTATATCTATAGTATTAGAAGAGAGTTTGGTTTTTTGCAGCATGTCATATACTAAATTAAGTCTAATCATTTCCATCCCAATTCTAAATCTCTGTGATCGTAAATTTAGCTTTTAAATGTTGTTATACGCTTGAATTATCACAATTTTTGAATCACTGTCCACATGACAAAGTAGTAACAACCGAAGAACGGAATACTAGTACACAACTCGAACAAACAAACCCATTAGTGGAAGAGATAATGAACAAAGTCAATGTAGCGTGTTGTCTGCTTCTGAAATAACTGTTCCAGCGTGTTAATAGATAAACCCATTTTTATTTTAGTTAGTTTGAAATTTATGATCAGATGACTCTCTCCCGGTTCTTTTCGTAATCCATTGATTATATCGTAAATTAGTCGATAACCCGTCATGCATAAACTCGTTCAACTGGACAAGATTATCGAAAAAAGAACTGGTTCGCTCAGAGAAGAGATAGAGATAGCTACAAACGTACAGCTAAATTCGCTATACATAGCAGATC
>JBKPHJ010000264.1:0-9578 GCA_046729835.1 Thermoproteota archaeon | reverse complement strand
GATCGATCGGGGCACAATGATGCAACCGTGGTCGTCTATAAATTCCATGTTCAATAGTTTTGGATGAGACCGGATATAATATTAGCTCCTTATACGTGGCGTAAATGTCATAAAAGGCCAGCGAGCCCATCAACATTTGCTGAGCCCATATCAAAGTAGAGTATAAATTCTAGTCAAAATGTCAGGTGGATCAGTGCAGTAAGCATCTTAAGCATGACTAATTAAGATAAATCCCTATTAGAAGGTGTTTACTATTAATGACCATGTCAGCGGAACAAGAGCAGGGATATCGAAAACTTTCTGAAAATGAGATAGAAACAGAAGTTTCTAAACTAGAAGGATGGACCATTAAGGATTCGAAATTACATAGGTCGCTCAAATTCGGCAACTTCATTGATGCATTTGCGTTTATGACAGAAGTCGCATTCCAAGCCGAAAAGATGGACCATCACCCAGAGTGGTTTAACGTGTACAATAATGTTAAGATCGACCTGATGACTCATGATGTTAATGGCATAAGTAATTATGATTTCAAATTGGCGAATATTATAGATAACATTTATAGCAAAAGGAAATGATCCATCAATGGTAGTCTTGACGCGAATCCTGATGCAAGGACACTTTGCTCATATTGGAAGGGCCTACTAAAGGGGCGCTAAAAGGCGTATTCTGTATGAAAGTGCTAGAATGCCCGCAACGGTTTTACAGTCTTGAATCTCTCCTTTTAGACATCTCCTAATCGCAGTACTAATTTTCAGTCTCTTCACCGATATGTCTTCATCGTCATCTAGCTGACCTCTAGGAATTCTCCGCAGATCACTGCACAAATAGAGGTACATTAGTTCAGTATCATAACCGGGAGCCAGATAAAAGGTTGTTAATAACGATAATTTTCCTGTATATCCGATCTCCTCTGCAAGCTCCCTGCGAGCGGCTTCCTCAGGAGATTCTCCAATCTCAATTTTCCCCGCGGGAATTTCTAATAAACATTTTCCAGCAGCATGCCTATATTGCAAAACCATGAACAGATACGAATCATGATCTACTGGAATCAATCCGACAGAAGGACTGTGCTCTACTATTTCCCTTTCTACTGTCTTGCCGTTTATCCGGAATTTGTCAATTCTTACAGAGATTCTTCCAGAATGAACCTTCCTAGTTTCGATTACATCGATGGATGACTTAGGACTCATCTCTCACTAACTCGTAGCATATGTCCCTAGCTTCTTTTAAGGATGTCATAATGCAGAAACTCGATCTTTTGTTGTCAATAGTTCAGTTAACCTGAGAATGTGAATATCTCATCCAAAGTAAGCGCAAAAGGTTTGCGTCCGCTAAGTTTGAATCTTGTCGAATTTCCCTTTGTACTTATTTCTTGAATGTAACCAAGTTTCTTGAAAATAGCAATTGCTATCTTACCTCTCTGTCGATTATTACCGCAAGCTGCTCTTTCTCTGTCCTGAAGATCCTGAAGTATGAAGGTCCCATCCTCACTCTCATCTGACAGGCCAGAGGCTGCCTTCCATATCTTGGCTATGTAGGAAGTGGTATTGTTGAGCGAGCCCATGTATATTGTTCTAGAACGTGACATTGATTGGGTGATTAATTGTGCGGCGAACTCCATCTTGTCCGCCTTACTGGTATAGAATCTGTAGATATTTTGTCTAAGATATTTCTTATTCTCCTGGTTGTTATCAAACCAGTAAGCGAACCCCTCAGGTTCAGGCATAAAGGGCTGGATTACTCTGATGTGGTTCCATTGAAAGTTAGAGTTGATGATGTCTTGGGCTATATCTATCCTGTCAAAATTGACCAAGTATTTTTTCTGACGACGTGATTCTAAAACCATTATTATTCCTTCATCTATAAGGGAACGTAATGCAGATTCAAAGTTAGGGTCGTGATGCCTACCAGCCTCCCTATATAACTGGCTTTCGAGAATAGTTCTGTGAATACCTTCACTTATTAGCTGCTTCAGTATCCACTTCTGCCATTCCTGGATAACTAGCATGTGGTATAGCTAAAAATTCTTATACTGTTATTTAAATTAACCAAATTAATTAACAAATGTCCACGCAAATATGTATTCACAACATGTCTCTCGGTTCAAGTTTAAATAATTGACCCAGGTTAGTTTTTATGCTCGATTTGGAAGTACGCACCAATAATGAGGGCATTAGACCATTAGAGGATATATTTGGGAACGACGTTGCGCGGGTTCTAGATTTCCTCATATTACATGAGCCTTTTGATTATTCTTTGCTTGAGATCAGTCAGATAGCACATATTCCAGTAAGTACTTTACAGAAGTCGATTTCATCGTTGGTCGAGAAAGGATTAGTGGAAAAGAGAGGAAAGGGGGAGAATACAAGGTTGTTTGCAATCAACCTAAAGAGTGATCTATCTCTGTCTCTTAGGCAATATGTACAGGCGAAGATTAATTATGATATAGAAAGGGAAAAGATCAGTAGGGGATTTAAGACGAAATTATCCGCTCCGAGCATCCAGGGTAACTAGATGGGTAGATTGGATATATGGGGAGTAGCTATATGATGTTTTTCATAATTAAATCATCCAAGCTAGCCGTTGCAACAACAATGGCAAGCAGCATTCTAGTACCACGAACCTAATCCTTATCCAGATTGAGTTTATCCGAAGATAAGATAAAATAGTCTATGGATTAACTAAGAACGCTGCTGTTAAATGGATCGCATAAAGAGAATATCGACCATAGTGCTGGAGAAATATCCTGACCGTTTTGGTCCAGACTTTGAAAATAATAAGAAGGCTCTTCAGGAGATTGCAATTACTAGATCAAAAGGACTTCGCAATCAGGTCGCTGGATATATAACGTCCTATCTTAGGAAACAAAAGGTCGAAGAAAGAAGTACCGCATCCGATGGCGATATCGAGCATCAGGATCAAGCATCTGAACGGAAGGAGACTTAATGCATCAAATTGATAACGGTGCGACTCTTAGGTGGTGCCAAAAAAATTATTGGTCGAGAAATTGTTCATATCACTGAGCCTCTCATTAAAGTGTCCGATCTAATGGATTTATTGAAGAAAGATGCAATAGACCCTGAAAAACTCAACTTCGATAATCTCGTCATTGCAATAAACGGTGTTGATTGTTCAGTATTAGGCGGACTTGATGCTTCAACCGGGGCTGAAGATGAAGTAACCCTAGTGACAGTAGTTCATGGTGGTGGCACCACCCAATGATTACACAAGTCTGTGATAAGCTTACGTAAATATCTGGAATATTGTCTGTGAACTTTCTTTTTTCTCGCTAAATATCCCCCTCTGATAACAAGCAGTTGAAAACTAACGATCTGCAACCAACATTCAAGGTATCGGATTTTTTTGTTTCAATAATTGCATTTGCTAGATCAGCGAGTATCAATAGCGTAAGGTTAATGGACGAAGTCCGACGTATTTCTGGGAATACTTACATTCAAGGATTTAATACCGAGGTAATCTTTGGCAAAGAACATCTAATCGAGGCTTTGAAAATCACCTTAGAGGCCCTTAAGAGGGGAATTATCGTTGCTAATAGACCTGAAGTAGATCTGATGCTAAGGATTGCCTGTACTAATCAAATTTCTGAAGCCATACGGTATGCTGGTATAAACCCAGGATCCGGTGTGTGTTTTATTATCTTCACAAAAAATGAACAGGATTTGTTAAAAGTTCGCAATTACATATTAGCAAAGTTGCCAGACTCAAAAGATTATGAACTCGGTATAGAAAGAAGGACCCGAGTGACAATTGCGACCAGATTAGGGGTAGAGGCCGGCTCATATTATATGAGAGATGACAATAGATTCCTCAAGTATCTCGTTGAGAGAGCAGCTCTAATTACAAAGTGAATTTCGAGCAGCTGCTTTGTAGAGGGTTTGTGTCATAGCTAATGGCAAGAAGTAGAAATAGCATCTATTGAAAAATGGCTTTAGTACATTTTAGTCCTATGTGTAGGATAAAGAAGAACGCGCACGTTATATTGTGAGGAACATAGGAGTTTTTAGGCACACCTTGAACATCTGTGTCCCTATCTCCCTTTACATGAAGTAGTTCAAGATTGTATCAAAGGAAAGGCTACGGAACTTATCCTGTTAAAGTATTAGTGACAATGACAATCATCATAATTCTAACCGCCAGTTATCTGCATCGGCATATCTTCGTTCATTGGGTGCAAGTTTTTTATAGTTTTCATAATGAAATCGAATAGGCATAAAATGGAAAATAAGAAGATAGATCGTGCAGATAACAAAAAGGAAGTGAAATTTGATAAAAAAGAGAGTGAATTCCTTTTGAAAATGGAAGTTTGTAGGATATCCACATCCCACAATGATATCCCGCATGTTGTTCCTGTTGCGTATATCTATGAAAATGGTTTCTTCTATATCGCAACAGACTATAATACGAGAAAATACAAAAATGTATGCCTCAATAATAATGTTTCCCTTGTAATTGATGTTTATGATCCTTCGGAAGAAAATAAGGCGGTACTCATACAAGGTACCGCAGAAATTATTGATAGAGGCGGAGAATTCATAATGCTCTATCAAAAATTTTATAAAAAATTCGAATGGGTAAGAGAGGATCCCTGGAAGGAAGGAGAAGCTCCATTCATAAAAATAAAAGCCTTGAACAAAATAAGCTGGGGATTGTGAGAAGAAAGTGGTGGTGGGTAAGATCACCTAAATTGGTTGATTGTACCACTTGCCTTCCTTCCCTCTAGATCGCTTACCCTAGTTTATGCTGTCTACAATTCTAGCATTTAACAAGGGTAGAAACGGATTCCAATAAAGCTGGCTGATAACTACACTTAGAATTCTTCTTTTTATATGGGTATGAATATAATATTTTATGCTTCTGCGAATCGAAACTCCATTTGTGCAGTTAGCCAATAAATTGCGCAATCCTTTTTCCGAAGAAGAGAAAGTGAAGTTAGCTAAAGCTCTAGAGTCCAATTATGACAAAGTTCGAGCAGTTATCTTAGCACAGGAAAACGCTAAGGAGCAATCCAGACCAACCGTTATTGAGCTAGGTAACCTTGGTACCAGATTTTTCGCTCTAAACATTTATTATATTGACGATGAAGTGGGTGACGACATACCTATGTCTGTCAGACAATTAGTGCCATCGACATCTCCTGTTCGAATGGACGTAATGGCCACCATCTCTAGATGGTCTGATAAATCACAAGAAAACTACGTTAAAGTAGCTCAGGCTTTTGACGACGGTGATATTCATGCACATTATCTTAAGGAGCTCATAGAAGAAGATAATGGAATTCGACCTGTTGACGATTAATTAAGGAGAAAGAACGGGATGGAGGATTTGACCTAACTTGGATGCTTTTTTGGAGGAGGAGCTATATGACGCGCTCACTTACTGCATACAAAACCCTAATGCTCCAGATTTCGAATCAAAGAGAAAGAGGATAGAACAAATCGGAGGCGAGCTGTACTCTGATGGGGGCGTAGATGCAATGGAGAATATCTTTTACTCGGTACAGTTTAGAATTAGGGATGAAATAGGAGAGGATGCTAACACGTATCGGGCATGGTGGAATAACATAGCTGAAGAGTGGAAATCCTAAATGCCTCCTTCATGACCTAATTGAACTTGTGCTTCCGTTGGACAGATTGATTCAAAATGGACGTAGATAATGATGCAAGTTGGCCGTAATGTAATATGGTAGTAACAGGGAGCTCATCTGGGACAGTACTTGAAGAGACTCCTCATCTACTAGCAGGGCTGGAATTAACGCCACGATGCGCGATCTTGTCAAGACAAGGTAAGTACGTGATGTCCCGAGAAATGTAAGCTTACCTTTGAAAACCCTATACTTGGATGTGATCAACAACGACAACAACTCAATCCAGGAAGTAGTCAATATGGCAAAAAAGGACGGGAGGGGATAGGTATGCTTGCAAATAATGTGTGGTATTCCATGGTAGGGCATTGGAGGCCCTTTCCATTGACGAATTTAAGCAAGAGGCTGATACCAATTTTTGGGACTATATAACATAAACAACGGTTGTTACCAATAATGAGAAGATAACAAAGTAGAAGAATAATCAATAGTAAATATAGGTTGAGTAGCCGGTCGGACCGGATTTCCTCTTTCAAGTGCCTATGTCATGAAAAAGTTCGCTGTAGAAGGCCTCTTAGAGTCATGGAAGTGCGAGATTCAATGCCATACTCAAAGAGCATGGAGTAATAAAGAGCAATTTTGATAGGAATCTGAGAATAGGTAAACAGATTAGCATTTCGGCAAGCAGTATCTACGCGGATACATAGCCATATTTGGAGTGGACGAAGACCTTTAGTGATTCGTTCCTAGTAGTAAGAATTCAGACCATTTTTCCTCGGGCACGCTCAAAGGTATTTAAGCAGGATCTTTGTTGAGTGAAATAATAGTTGGCTGTAATAAACCACAGTAGAGATATAATGGCAACGCCAGATAGCGTGTGGGAGGCTGTTGCAGACCTCGACAATGAACCTGAGATCTGGCATGGAACAAAATCCATCAAGAATATCAGCAAGAATGGAAATACTATCGAAAGAGACGTTGTAATAGCTTTTAGAAATTCTGTTTGTAAAGAGATCGTACAATTGGATCCGAAAAAAACGATAAAAACAGAAATATTAAGTGGCCCTATGACCGGGACTAAAACTCTAACACTTCGCTCGATTGATGGTGACAAGACGCGCATCGAGGTCCATTGGGATATTCAGGTCTCTGGTCTTTATAAATTGTTTACTGGAATGGTAAAAAAGCATATTCATAGAGGAACAGAGGATGCATTAGAGAGGATATCGAAACGGGTAACGGAAGAGCAATAGGGTATGCTTTCAAACAACGGAAGAGCAATAGGGTATGCTTTCAAACTATTATATCATGAGTTAAAACCATCCAAACAATACCAAACTACACCAAAATAATGAGAAGATCCTTTTTGAACTTAGGAGCCACATCTAGATTAAGTTAACATCACCTATTATGATATTACTTCTTTAGTCTGTATATCATCTGAAAATTGGCCTTATATTTATTGGACCTTAGCTCCTGATTTGACGTCGTCCTGTTCTTGAAGTGTGTCACTCGCATTGGTGGCAATTTCTTGCTACCTCCCATCCATGGGTTAGTTACTTCCCTTAGTGCAAGAGGAGACAAGTGACCGCCCGAGAAGCTTTGACTTACTGTCGCCGTACAATTGTCTCCGTCCTTCATTTGTTTCACATAAACTGGTGAATACTATTACTTCGATGTTGCGAAGTACAGACGATTTGATTGCTTGCTAAGCAAATCAATTTATCTTTATATATATATTTATCTATGGTTCATGAAGAAATCATAAAGGACTATATTATTAATTATTATACTGTAATTTTATTTATCATCATTCAAATAAGGCGTCTTCTAATCTATCTGCGGCAGTGACTGGATTTCCAAACCTAGATCAGTATGATGATGTTCAAGATCAAGTGGTGCGGCAGCGGCAGCAGCATCAGCAGCAACAGGAAGTTATTTGTTATCATCAATGCACCAGATGTGCAGTGCTTTTTCGTTGCGATCACAGTCAAGATTATAACAGAAGTACGGGGATCCATTGTGGAAACCCTTTCTACTATGGCAAATGTAGTACGTGTAACGTAAATCGCGGCAGCACTGGAGCTAACTACTAGCCGGCATATCAAACACAATTATCAATCACTGCAGCATTGGAAGCGCTTGTAATCTGTGTAATAGCGTTGTTTTAGTATATTTGCTAGGTTGCTCATCTCGTTCACGTCATTAAATTCATTTCTTTTATTAACCTTTAATCCCAATGAACCTAACTCATTTAGCCACCATTCATACTTTTCATGTGATTCACGTACGGTAGCCATGCGTATTTCTCAGTACAATTAGATGGCGTCCCAAGTTATTAAATATGCATGTATGAATAGGTTTGACTCAGGCATGGATGCCATTCTTGTAATTTGCATGGGTTCATGACAACCTGTGTGTTTTAATGCCAAAGTGCATCCAGGTTGAGTATTTGCAAAGCGGCAAAGTTATGGCCACGCTATTAAACGTGGCGGAGTTGGAGTCATTCTAGTCGGTACAATAGGCGTCCTTATTTCTATTTAGGAGTATTTCTGACACCAGTTTGCCGAATTATGATAATAATTTTATTCTGTTGTGTTATGTTCCTTTGGGATACAGAAGGCATCTTTGCTTATTTTCGAGAGAACTGTAATACACTTCTCTTACGGCTCCAGCAGACAAGCAAATCTCCTACCGGCAAGCCGACTCTGCATCACATTGTTAAACCGAAATTGATGCAAAACCGATCCATCATTATGAAAATGCTCACTGCATTCAAGCCTAAAATTATTAATTCCAGGTAAATAGCTGTTAGGTCCATATTTTTTGCATTAATAATGATACCGCATGGGAGCAATGTATCCCCTCAAGTTCCTTTGCTTATAATATTCCTTGTGACGGGTAAATGTATGTGAATCTTTCAACTATTGGTATCTTTATCCATATGTTATGGATTGATTCTTGAAGCTCCATTGTTGCAATACACTATGGTTACCATTTACCTATATCACCTTCAAGTAATCCTGAACCAGTATGTATTCTGTCTATGTGTCTGGATAGATCTTGTTTGTCTTTGAATTTGGATTGGCAATATGGGCATGAAACTTCTTCCATTGTGATTATATGCTCTACCAGTACACACTTAAGCTTATGCATCATCTGTTCGAGAAGACGGAATATCTGATATCGCTAAAGAACCACCGATTTCGTCGTCGTCGTTGAACTATCCTGATATGTGTTTTCTTATCTTTCAGTCATGGTCCTCATCATCACTCAGCACCAATAATTACAAATAATAGCGGTTTATTAGGAGAGTTAATCAATCTACAACTGATTATAGTCCATGTATATGAATCCATTTGAAATAGTTGGATATGTGGCATTGGGTTTCGTCCCGACACTTGTTGCAATGAAGATAGGGTGGGATCTGGCAACAAAAAAAATGCTGTTCTCATATCTCCAGAAGGAAGAAAGGTACTCGATTTCAGAGCCTACCAGTTTAAGAGCAAAAATTTAACCTAATTACGACGGCTTTTTCTTTAAGTGTTTGAATATCCTAGGTATTCTAGGTGATGATATTACGACTTACCAAGACAATTGTTGAACAGATGATTTTGCACGCATAAGTCTTGCAGTGTAGATTGACGAAACCTTCTCATATCCAGCTAAAATTGAACACTGAACAGATATAGGAAGTACATAAACCTTGGATCTTGCAGGACCAAAAAAGTCTCAGTTCCCCTTGAACAGCTTCGCGATATGAGTGTCTTTCACAGAAGGAATTTCTGTTTGATATTGTGTAGTACATAAATGACGTGGTACACTTACGAGCTACAAAATTTTCGTTTCAATTCCAGGTTTTTTATCATATGACTTGTTCAATGGGCCTTATCAATAGCTCGTTAACATTCACGTGGGATGGAGCCTGAACAGCATACAGAATCGCATCTGCTATGTCTTGTGATTGTAGCGA
>JBKPHJ010000263.1:0-1125 GCA_046729835.1 Thermoproteota archaeon | reverse complement strand
ATACAGTGTACGTACACTGTAACATATTTGCGAATCCATTTGTAAACTGCGACGTGGCTTACATTAATTCCACGCAATTGTAAGAATCTCAACGCATTCCGGAATGATTCACCGGTAAAGTAGAGTTGCATTGCAGTTGTAATCGCATCTGGCGGGGCTCGCATCTTTTCGAACCCGATATTAAATGAAAACCGCTTACCGCACTCTTTACACAGATATCTTTGAATACTATACTGTTTGTTCCGTCTTATAGCTTTTTTGACGATGTGTTCTGAGTTAAAATAGCGGCATGCGAGTTATGATATTGGTTGAATAACAAGTTCTTGCTTTACAATCTCGCGGATAGCACTGCATAAATATGCTTGCAGCGCAAACCACGATACTTATGGTCAGCACATGAACATACCCATCCCAAATCTGTTTGCTTGACTCCATACTTACCGTTACCAGATTGAGATTTGACAAAATATCATGATTGATTAATATGCTTAATTGCTCTTTTAGCTGTCGCATTTGTCTATCGTTGGTTTGTCTATACACATATGTGAATTATACACATATCCATATAAGTATTGTGGTTATGTGCAAAATGTTATTAAGTGGATATGCGTATCATGTGTGTCATGGGAAGAATAGATGTCAACATACCAGACGATATTGAGAATAAGTTACGAATGGAAGTTGGCCGACGCATGGGTGCAAAGCGTGGCGCATTGACTGAAGCAATAGTTCAAGCCATCGATGCATGGTTAGAAGACGATAGAGTGAAACGAAAATGACAGAAGAAAAAGACGGTGCTATTCCGCATAAGATGGTCGATTTTGCTTTGAATATGGCTCAAGATTGTGAAGCGGTTAGCAAAAAAGCTTACGCAGAAGCAGACGCAGCAACTGATTTGAATCTTAAAATTAATTATACACAAAAAGCTACCGCTTATTCTCATATGCAGATATTATTCGGTATGGTGTACGTCACAATGTCATCTGTGAATGCTCTTAGCGATAAATTGGTTAAGAAAGAAGACGTAGACTCAATTAAGAATGAATTAACACAGAAAGTTGAAAAATATCTGGGACCACTTGAAAAAGAAACGGATGAGTGGAACCAGCGACGTGAAGAAAGTGC
>JBKPHJ010000262.1:0-1503 GCA_046729835.1 Thermoproteota archaeon | reverse complement strand
GTCTTACACTTGATTAACTTCATAAATCGTTCTCGCTCGTCTACGAATTGTTTGTTTGCTTATTCTTAAACCTATGTTTCTAGATATCTCATTCTGCTCAGGCAGCTGCAGATTAATCTGCTGCTCCTGAATCTCCAGCTGAGCTTGATGCTCTTGCATCATCTATAGCATCACCAATGAGGACCGAACTGCTTGACCTGTTGCCAAGTCTGTCATTCACAGGTATTTTTCATCAATAATTCTAAAAGGTTGTATGAAAACTAGAGAATATTGCGAAGTCAGTAATACTGCGCCGGGAATTAAAGGTTAATAGGCATTAGTAATTAATTCATTGCATGGCAGATTATGATGCACTGAAAGCTAGCGTGGACAAGAACGGGGAAGTAATGATCCGGTTGGATACAGGAGAAAAGATAGAACTACACAAGCATAACGTAAAGTTCGAGAATGCCACAAAGGAAATAGTGGTTGATTCTGGTACTGAAACATATTGGATTGGCGCTGACACAGTATCTTATTATTGGATCCACAAAGAGGGGTTTGAGAAAGAGTAATCAATCCTGCCCTCCTACTAGCTCACATTTTGAATTAGGTTTTCTCTCACAACGAATCAGTTAAAGGGTTAAACAACATTAGGATACTTATTAGCCGTGGCTTCTTTGCTGAGAGTAGTGGATGAAGACAAACCTCCCAAGGGTAAAGAGACTTTCTGGGTATGACTGGAGGTAACAATGTTAGGATGTAGCTGTCAGATTACTTATTTTCTTGAGGATGTAGGAGAGTCCGATGCCAGTTTCATTATTTTCATTTTTCTCTCCCCCCCAAGAAGCTAACTCCTAATTCTTTAGGTAGCCTTACTCCTCTAACAGGTAACATTTGTGAGAATTTCTGAAAGAACGATTCAGTATCATGAGATACCTCAATAGGTAGTATACGCCTAAAATCTCCTAAGTATGATTTTAAAACATCCTCTGATGACCATTCTGTTACCCATCGGCCTACGACCAGGTTAGGTGTTACCATTCGAAGTTCGTCATGGAAAGGGTTTGAGTCATCAAATCTAAACAACCTGTCGTGCCTGCAACCAAGCGTTAGTGGTTTGGCAGACCAATACATATTAAATGTCCACGATGATTAATGTCATGATACCTGAAGGCATAATAAAGTAGTTTATATAGAAGGGATCGTTTTGTAGAACTGTGTCTTTTCCGCAGGATAAAGCATTGAATTTCTGGTTTAGATATGATGAATTTTTCTTTTTTCATGCCCAAGATACCATACAACAAGCAATGCAGAAGGTCGCCCCGTACGGAAGACTACTGAATTTTTTTTATTACCATAGCAGCAGGGGTACCACGAACACTGAGTTCAAAAATGAGCTCCAAGGTGTTAAGGATTCGATCAAGCTTTTAGCAGAAAATAGCAAGCAAATATTTGACGAATTTTTCAAGGATGACGTACCTGTCTCTTATACACATCTGACGCTGCCGACGAAATATTGCC
>JBKPHJ010000261.1:0-14524 GCA_046729835.1 Thermoproteota archaeon | reverse complement strand
TAGCAGACTAAACTTTTTTATTGTAATAATACTACTATAAGCGATCTATAGGACACTAATAATAATCCGATCACTGGAGTAATCACAATTTATAATGAATGTTTGTATGCCCTTTATACAAGTAGCAGAAAACACGGCATAAGACAATAGCTTATCACCAGAACTCAGATTTACCAATATTCGCTGAAATTTTCTTATTTCACATCCAATAACTATATTATTGATGTTTTCAAATACTTCCTCAATGATATTCTCTCTAGCTGTCAAGCAGATGCTAACTTCAATATTTTTATCAATCTGCCTGATCCTTTTTGAGAAGAGTTTAGCCTTAGTTTTATCATGATCATAACATATTAATGCAAGTTTTAGGGATGGAAATCTTCTTAGCCCAGCTAATATATTAGCCTCTCGAAACCCTCCAAATGTTGCGATCTGAAGCGTCTTTGTAAGCACGTGTATTAATGTAAGTAAACGCTCTAACAGATACTGGTATCAAGTATTTGCATTCATATTATTACTAGAAAGCATTTCTGATCATAAAGTGGCAGTGTATTATTCCCTATGATCGTTCAAGTAAATAATATGATTGAGAAAAAATTGGAGATGACCCTTAAGGGATCTTCCATTTCTAATTTGTACATCTGGTTTCATTTTTGTGATTACTGCGAGAACCTATCTGTCTGAGCTTTTCTTTTTCTATGTTTGGTATCAACTTTCAGACTCCTTGCTGTCCGAACTGTTGACTCCTATGCTTGAATACAGTGTCTGCATCAAAGAATGGGCAGTTAACTATGTGTTTGCCTTCCATAGCTGGGCTAACCGTTATCAATCCTGCTTGCTGAATTGCTGCAATATCACTCACACTCTCTAATATTCTTGCCTTTGATGGATCTTTCCATTCTATGAATGATATAAACCACATGGGGCTATAGTTCTGATCACCTGGAGCAGCCTCTCCTATTCCTGCTTGAAATCCCATAGGTCCTGAACCATTTATTCCGTTAGTAAACTGGAAAAGGCCAGGTGCCACTGGAGTACCTATCAGCTGCTCTTCTAATGGAACATGTGAAACCCCCATCATATTTGCAGGCATATCAGGTGTTGCATCGGTCACAATGTAATATATCGTCCTACCATCTGGACCCCATCCTCTGTGAGCTACCATAGTTACAGTCATATTTTGTGTATCTATGTTTAACACTTGACCTCCCATGTAAGGGCTATCATCATTAATGTTATTTGCATCTTCCCTCACCATTAATGAACCATTCTGCCACTGAATAGCCGGATGATTAGCTATGATATCTGTTTGATTGATGGTAAGCTCTCCGTTCTGTTGAGCAGTTGTAACTTCTGCTGCTGATCTCAATTCTCTGGCAGTCGCATTGTCATTCCATGTGACCAAATTAATCTGCCATAGTGGGCTGTATCCTTCGTCTCCTGGTTTAGCAGCTGTAACCGGAAGCTGAAATCCAAATGGGCCATCTCCTGCGATTCCATTAGTAAAAGCATATGCCTGAGCTCTAGCTGACTCTGGAGTCTGGGTTAATAATGGTGCATAATTTACTTCAAAACCTGTCATGTTAGTAGCATCGGCTGCAGTCTTTTCATCTGAAACATCTGTTGCTATAAAGTAAATCTCATTACCATTCTCATATCCCTTAAGTAAGGGAATGTCTATTGGCACATTTGTTCTTGAGAGTTTAAGCACTGATCCTAGAGCTGATGGTTGCTGTTGCTGTTGCGCTAACACTTGTTGCTGCTGCTGTTGTTGTTGTTGTATTGATGTAGGACCTAAGACGATCGTCGCAGTTAACAAAAAGAAAGCTGCTATCGTCAATTTTATAGATCGCATGCACATTGGTGGAATATTCTTTTTGTTGCTACTGTAATCATCTTTGTCTGTTGTTCTGATTTTCATCATTAACATTCGAAAACTAAGAATAACTATAAATGCATATCCTTGAACCCAGAGAAAATTTGTTTAATAGTTCAACTTATGCTCTAACTGATAGTAACGAAATCCAAATCCAATATACACTTATTATATTATTCGTACACACAAATAATTCTTGAGCTAGAACAGAAGAAGACAACAATCAAAGTATTAAATATTTTTGACAGATTAGGAATTATTCTATCAGGTAGTGAATTGAATTGAACTGCTTCTGTTCTAAGTAATAGAATACCAACAAATATGTATAATGTTGCTGGTAATAAACAGATCATGTAACAGGATACTAATTGAATCTGATCATCGTCGATTAAAATTTCTCCTTTAATCTATCAAATAATTGTCTAAAATCCTCTCCTGTGTTAGGATAGAAAGTTACCGCGATAGCTGAAATGAGCATTCCTATTCCAAAAGCTACAAAGAATTCCACTCCGAACATTTGATAATACTTACTCTATGTCCATATTTTTAAGTATTCTCATAATAAGTTGTATTTCCAGTTTAACCGTATTATATTTCATGGAATGCTATAGAGACTTATTTATCATATGAAACACGGCCGAGATCGTCCATCTACCTTAATGTATTGAGAGGTGGATGATACTACCCACAGGCGTAGCTATAATATCCTATACCGTTGATCATCGTTGCTACCAATATCCTTTCTTTCTTGTTGATCAGCAGCTTCTCTTAATAGCCTGTCTACCTTACGTTTCTGTCGTATAGATTTGATTGCTTTCATCATGACAGGACTGGCAACCATACCCAAGACCATGCCCAATAGCATGTCTACCATCGTGGACACTAACATACTCGTTCAGATGTTCTTATGATACTCGTACTTTGATAACCTATAAAGAATAGTTTCATTTTGTCCCCTTTTTGTGATTAAAACGGTTCTGAAAATGACTAGGATATTTTATGAGTAATTCATCCAAATATGGTGATCTTATTCTACTTCGGGTTGATAGATAAAAGCCTACGTTAACTCTGATAAACCCCATTAAACTAACATTATTTCATATGTATTAATACTTTTTTCCAAATCATACAAATGGCAATATTATATGTTGTTTGCATCAGCGTGAGAATCATATTTAAGATCAGAATAAAGGGAATCGAGTTGTGGGATATTAGTAATTCGGCCCATCAAATTAGCGAGAACTTTAAGACGATTTTACTAGGTACTGATGTAAATAAGGCAGGAACATCTTATTTTAAGGATACTAAAAGAATATGCTCAAAAATCTCTAGAAAGTTAACGTTTAGGGCAGATGGCAAGGCCAATTATAGGCTAAACTACTTTAACATTGCATCATTTCTTTATCGGTTAAAGAGTATTCCTTTATTCAGGAACTGTAATAATATTTGTACTATGAAAACCTACTTGCTAACAAAGAATGACGGAAATCCTTCTTCAAATATGAAATCCATGGATCACGAGACTTCAACTCCACCATCATGAAATCACAAGACTGTATTGATAGTACACAACCAGATTGATGTTCTTATTACTATCAAAGTATGCTTCAAACATGTGGCTACGCAGCGAATGCAATTAATGACCCTTTACTAGCATTGGAACATTTCAGTTGACGTTCGTATGATTACATGATAGTAATTTCTGATATGATACTGCCATGTCTGGTCTTGAATTTATAAAAAAAGATTAGGTCAGTAAATCCCGAGACAGTAACATTCGTCATAACTGCTTCTGATAACATGAAGGATTTTGACAAACATATGTTATATGATTCAACACTTATTGAATTGGATCGTATCATTCGTAAGCCAATCCTATTAGACGATTTATGCAGATTAGTGGGTAGGAAACAGAATTGAGCCCTATTAATATCGATAACAAAATTAAGAAGGTTCTTATAATAGGTCTAGGCCATTAGGAATAGTACTCATCATCTTATTGAGAGTAGTGTGTTAGCAGGATAAGAGATGAAAAATAACTTTTATAAATCAATGAGAAGATACAACACCTATGAGGTATGATGTTGCTACTGCTCCCTTATCTCTAACTATAATTTTGATTATTTATTCAGTAATAGCAAATCACGCTGGTATGATTATTGATGCAATAGATGGGAAGCATGCTTTATTGCCTTTGTTACATGCCCAGGAACGGATATCTGGGAGTAATGTATCACAAATTCCAGCAGTAGAAAATAATAAGATCCGTGGTACACTATTAGTCACGACACATGTTATTAATGATGAAGGTGGAATGAAAAAACCCTCTGATTTTACAATATTTGTACATGGTAATAATCCTTCCTTAAATTCATTTCCGGGAAATTCATCAGGCACTGCAATAAAGCTAGAGATGGGAATGTATAGTGTCACAGAATCGGGACCTGCGAATTATAATTCGTCTTATTCAGAGAACTGCTCTGGTGCCATAATGTCTGTAACGACTATGAAATGCGACATTACGAATATGTATATCGGACCCACTGAATAATAAACTAGGTGCCTCCTAATATCAAGGTACTTTAAACTATTTTAACGGATTCCTGATTAGCTGTTTCACTTACCGTACTGTCTGTTTCCCATATAGGGAAGCTATTATTCTCTGTATTACGACATACCGCAAAATTTCCCATTCCTGGTACTGGCTTTTTTGACATTGCAACTTTACCTCCTAGCTTTCCTCATCTATGATAGTTATCATCCAATACTACAATACTCCATTCCTTCTGGCATATTTTCACTACCTAGCCATTTCTCGAACGCATCCAAACAGTTCATTATAGAAGTTCTTTGATCTATCGATATCTGAGGGAATTTCAAAATGTAATGTTGTTGGCATATTATTTCAATAAAGTAAAGGTTTTACAGCCGCCAGAATGCTATCCCGCTACAAACCATGTTACAATCTTGTCAACAGTTGAATACGCATATATCCACTTAGAACTCAATAGAACTTGTTAACAGCAAGTGGTAGGCTATTGTAAATGAACCCCCGGAGTATTTATGAGCGTCTGGTTTTTCGGAGGTCGAATTTTATGAATATAATTCAGTTTTATGATGAAACTCGACCCAATCGAACCAAAAAACTTCGTCAAATGGCAGTAGGTTAAGCTGGTTTCTTTTGAGTGCCATTGATAGCAATTCCTTCGAAATTCCATTCACTTTCAGTTTGTTTATCAACAAAATCGTTTTTTAGATTTATCATATTCAAATCGCATCAATTACAAGATCAGGAACAACATGATGAAAGGTGGAAATATGACTGAAGATAAAATGATGATGGGAGATAAAATGGCAATAGCGTATTGTATGTTACAACTGATCTTACTCATAGCCTTTATTCTAAGCTTGAATATTGATCATGTGATAACCAGTTGCCCCATTTGGAAAAGGTTCTCTGATTTCAGATGTTTGGACATTTCCGCTCTTATCCGTTGCCCTGACTGATAACTTGTACTCCTGTTGCTGCTTTTGTTGTTGGCCTGTCAGATTCAATTCTGCAGCCCATAGAACCCATGAATATTGTGATAGTGGTTCCTTAATGATGGCGTCTTTCCAAGTAGTTCCATTATCAATGCTCACTTCAACTTTAGATATTCCTCTTGTACCAGCAAAAGCTATCCCTCCCACTGAAACTACTTTGCCAGAAGCAGAAGAAGCGGTAGTACTATTATTAGAACTCGGAAGAGTAGAATTGGCAGGCATAAAACCTCTAAACTTGGTCCTTATTGCTGCACTGCCAGGAATGACTATCGATGAGAGAGTATTATACCGGGCTACGTTACTCCAACCTTTGCGCTGCCAAAAGCCCTCATAAACATGATCAACGAGCTCTATTTCAGTTATCCATTTTGCATTCATCATCCCATATATGTTGGGAACTATGGCTCTGAGAGGATAACCATGTTCTGGGGTTAGAGCAGCTCTGTTCATCTCATATGCCAAAATTGTACCATCTTCTAACCCTTTCTTTAAAGGAATCCCAACATCATATCCATCGAAACATCTAAACACAATATATTTTGCATTCGGTTTTATCTGGGCCTGTTCAAGAAGATTCTTCAGTGGGACTCCTTTCCATAAAGCATTGCTTATTAAATCGCCACCCGCTTTGTTGCTGATGCATCCAAGAGTGGAGGCCTGTTCTACTGAAGGCATTGTTTTCAATTGTTGGTAGGTTAGCTCATATGGCTTATCGACTAGCCCTTTGAAAGTTAGCTTCCAGGTTTCTGCATTAACCATTGGTATTATGGGGTTTATATCAATGCGGTAGAAAAGTTCGGTTGGGGTAATTTCATACTGGAGGAGAGGTGAAAACAACGGATCTTTGAAGCCTGCAGGTATAGGTCCTGATTGTGACGGCAATATTGGGACTATGGGTTGAACAGATTGCTGTTGAGTAGGAAATAATAGTCTACTCGTTCCGTAAAAGAGAATAGGCAAAGCAACTGCTGAAGTGATAGCTGAGCGCAGGAACATTCTCCGATCCATCTTTACAACCTCTGTTGTTTCCGATCTTTTATTGCTACCACCAGTATCAGCACTTACCTTCTTTTTTTTGCGAGCAATATTCGTCATAGCTGGCAGATGAAGTGGTATTCTTTGATAGAATGCCGGTAAAGCGAATCCAAATGCTATGCTAGGGGGAATCAGATATAGAATAAAGTCTAATATAGAAACTCCTGTGGATGCCTCAGTTAACATCAGTAGGACCGATGTAAGTGCCAACAGAATTAGATAGGCGACTATCGAGGATTGTACTGCTTTCCTCAAATATGTCTTCCAACGAGGTCTATCATACAATCTGCCTAAAAGTACTCCAATCAGACCGTACAGAACTATGTTAACAACAGTAGCACCAATGAAGGAAGAATATTTTGCTAGAGGTCCAAGTGTCTCTACTGCTTGTGATTCGACCTCTCCAGGTGTGAGGGAAAATAGAGTTAACGACGCAATTTCAGGGATAAATGGCCAACCCTGGAATAATCTTAAAATGAGAGATATTGCTACAGCAATCGCTCCTGCAGCAAGCCCTCCCACAAAAAATGTTTTAGAAGAAATTCTGGCAACCATTCCGTGTATGGTATAGTTATCTTTTGATAAGCATGATTTATGCTTTTTTCCAAATCTCCAAATCCAACTGTTTGAGGAGTGGTTTAGCTTTGGGTAGGCGCCGTTTCACCCCCAAGTTAGAATTATATCCAGAAGGCCCATCCTCATAGTAAGTTGCTACCCCCTTCAGAGTTCATTTTGCGATAGCTATTTCTGTTGTTGTTAACTCATTCGATAGTTCTGGGTATCTATTTGTTGACACTGTTCTGGAATCGAAGATAAGGTTCGCTGGTGTGTGATGATTCAGGTGAGATAAAATATGGTGGACCGAGTGAAGGATTAACAAATCTTTTATGTCCAGAGGAAACTAAGAGATCAAATTTGCGGCGTAGCCAGATGGGCTTTAACAAACTCTCTACTATTGTTCCAATCTTAGTTTCTTCTACTACTAATGTGAAATCTCATGCATTGATAGACATGTGTCATGACCCCATTGAATTGAACTTTTGCATAGAAAGTGTTCTTGCCCTCAATTCTAGTGACATCAAGGGTATCATTAGTGAGACGTTGGAGCATCACCGACGGAATTTCCACATTATAATGTAATAGAATGCTGCTGTTGTTGCTGGTGTTTCATCCATGGGAATACTAGAAAATAAAATGAATCGTATTATCAAGCAATAGAAAAGTCGACTAACATTTCAACTATAACGAGGATTCGGTGAAGTAAAAATAGAAGCTATTTAGCGAAATCGGGAAAAAGTAGCTGGATATTAACTGTTAGTTTATTCCCCAAGGATTATCTATGAGAATACGCCAAGCTCCATCGGACTGTTGACGTAAGACGTCCGTAGATGTGGCAGCAAGATTAACGGGTTTACCATCAGGTCCAGTTCCACTGTACGACCATTCACTAATTACAAGCGCAAGATCACCTGTCTGAAGCACTCTCTTTACTTTAGATTCTAACTTGCCTCTCATGTCAATGAAATTTTGTAGGCTCTGACGTATACTTTCATGACCTTTAATGACTCGTCCTGGTTGAGAGGCAAAACATGCTTCGGGTTCGTAGTCCTTCATTAAGGAATCTAGATTCCCAGTATTGATGCCTTCGACTACCGAATGAAGTACCTCTTCAGATGTTGAATTTTTAGACATTAATTAGTGTTGTAATAACATATACCATGAGTTCGTTTCTTTAAATATTTGCTAATAGTTAATATTCTTTCTTTCACAAAAAACCGATACAGTATCTCTAACTGACAACAGAATCTGTTTATTGTGTTATTCTACGCTGCTGGAGTTAATTCAGCATTACCAAATAGAACAGAAAACGCTCTATGCCGTATCAAGACGGTATCATATTTTGACATACCTGTTCCGGCAGGAATCGGATCGTTTTGCTAAATTCTTGATTTGTTTAGACTAGAATTACTCTTTAATGGTTACCATAACACATTAGATTGAATGCATGCAATAATTTAGTAAGACAGGATTCTAACTGATTTTGGGGATAAAATACCCTCTTAACAACCCCCTTTAAATGATATATGCAACCCACCCAGTCATTCCAGCGGATCAGCTTTCGCAGGTAACTGAGATGATGTGGAGCTTGGTTCGTTGATCCAAGTATTTTATGAGGGCTTTATATAAACGAACTCTAAATCCACTCTGGCTTAAAGCAAAGGATGCATTAAAACATAATATTCTTCATAACCCTATATTTTATTCCTTGAATATTATGTTAATGAAAATATTATCAATCAATCAAAAAAGTAAATAAATAAGTATCAATTTTTAGTGCCGGTCTTTGCTTCTAGTGTATGGGAAGTATAAAAGTAATATTATTTCATGACAATTTACCTCTCGTACGCCTTTAAACAAATTAATAAATAATGGATATATAACAAAGGAAAAGCTTCTTACATAAAAACTCATAATAAAAATGTGAGAACAACTATCACATTGAGGTTTAATTGTCAGTTTCATTCATCTTTCTATTTACCTATTATTTTATGTGTTTTTTATGCTCAATTTGTATTGGTAGTTGCGTTTATTCAACAATCATCAGCTGTCAACCAGTCTACGAATATGTCTATAAATCTATGTTGTGCTTGGGACGAACAAATTTCTGATGGTGTGTTAAAGTACAGAATTATCGATATGGATCATAGGCAAAGAAATGAAGTCGGAGAGGCATTTCATAGTTGGAATAAACAACTAGCTGGATTAAGACTCGTGGAAGTTGCTTCACCTAAAGAAAATGCAGAAATTGTAATCACAATCGGAAATATAGATAATGGAAATACCAATCAGTTTGTTAAGAGCAAAGGAGCTGAGCAGGTAGCTGGACAATCGGTAAATAATCTTGATCAAGATGGCTATATTAAGAAAACAACAATAATACTTTCAGACGAAGTATTTAAAAAGAGATCAGATCTCAAAACATTATTTGCAGTTGTTCAACATGAGATTGGACATGTATTAGGTCTTGGTCATGCGAACTTTAATGATGATTTGATGAATCCAATGGTCACGAGTGAGATAGATAAAGTATCTGTTTGTGACGTCGATGGAGTTATCAAGGTTAATGAAGGTACTTTAATGAAAAAGATATTACCATCATATTTACCTGACCTTGAGGGAAAGAGGGTTGTAAATTGTTCAGAAGACACATGATTACATAGATACATAACTACACACAAAAGCATTTTTCTATCTGATTCTCCCTACCAGGACATACTATATGTACAGAAGAGAAATAATATAATTAAGAAAGTAAAGATTTTTTTGTATATATCACTAATTTGTGCTATGTATCCCATAATAGAGTACTATCTATGAAAAAAGAAGAAGAAATTGTCAATAACAGTCTCATTGACAATCTCATATCTACCTCAATTAGAATCTATCAATAATCCTTCTGCTTGATCCAGATTGACATTTATTTTTTCTATCTGCGCTTGGATTTCTTGTGAAGGTGCTCTGTCTTGTATGAGTTGACGTAATTCTTCCCTAAGCATCATTTCAGTCGCTTTCATTAAAGTTTGATTTTTTTGAGCCAAAGGAGCTTCAATGTACTCATAATTCTCAAGGTAAGCCTTAGTGGCTAGTGACTCTGCTTCACTATAATTTTGGCTATCATATTCTGTAATGGTCTGATTTAAGAGGTCACGAATATTCGAGATCAGTTGGTCTGAGGAACTCTGATCTACCGTATCTCCTATCCCTGCAGCATCGGACATTTCATGTACTAGTTGTTGGATTGTAGATTCTACAGAAGCGAAACTAGAAATATTCATAACTTTGTTGTTGAGCTCTGAGAATATCTCATTTGTCTCCTGTGCCGATACTGGCATTTTCTGAGACAATGTATCTGAAATTTGTGTAGATATGTTTTCTGCTCGTGAAATGAAGGCTTGAGCATCCTGATACTCTACCATTTCTTTAATAGTATTATTTGCCACAGCTTCTTCGTATTCTTTTTCAGCAGTATTAAGGAGATCTATCATAACCATTAGATTATAAGTCAAATTGTTTCTAAGTTGTAGCTGCTGCTGCTGTATATATAGTCTGATTCAGTAATCCCCGTGCTTCTTCTATACCTGTGGTAAACTCTTCAGCCGTTGAATTTCTGACTATAGCAGTTAAGTGATCAAGTGTAGAAGCAAGTGTTTGATTCAAACTGCTATTTGTTTTAACAATGATAGGTTCAATGAGAGAATATACTTCTGCCACTGGGTGGAATGCATGTGCTAAGGCGAGAGTATCGTTCCCACTCTCTTTATCCATCATGGCTGCATTGAGATGACCGATGATCTGCTCTATATTAGACCTAAATTTTACTTGTGAACTATTTGTCAGATCTGATGCTGAGGTAGCACTTGTATTTCCTTCTGTTGACAAGTCTTCCTGTCCATATACCGAATTAATAGTAGTTACTACTAATAAGGACATAATAAAAGATACTATTACCAATCCCGTAACTACAGACATTAAGCATATAGTATGCTGAACAGAAGCACCCTCATTATTTGTAGGTTCTCTCTTTCTGAGAGTCATATTAGTTCAGACTAACAGCATCAAATAGATTATTTATCTTGTTTGTTGATTCTCACTACCGAGAACATCTTTAGTGCACGATATAGCGGTCTAGGAAGAAAGAAAAAAACTATGGGATAGATTGCATCATCATCATTAAAGTTTGTTCACTGAGTTAGATGTCGTTTTTATAGCTTGTCAATCATTTCCGTATAATTATCAACAATTTTGTCGGTGAAACTTCGTTTGTATTTTAACAAGATATCGCTAACTATTTTCTTGTCTGTGAGACTATAGAGTTGACGTTCATCGCCATATCTTACACGAAGAATTCCCCTTTCTTTAAGTCTTTTGATATGCCAAGATACTGTAGACGGAGCTTTCCTAACATGATCCACAATTTCATTAAATGTACAGAATTCATTCTCAAGCACGAAAAATACTATTTCTCTAGTTAGTGTGCTTCTGAAGCAGCCAATAATATCAGAATCCTCCTTTGGAATATTGGCAACAAAATATCTTGTTACTTTGTTATTGCTCTGCCTCTCCACCTTGATTTGTCCAAATTTTTCCAGTATCCCTAGATGATAAGTTAAAACGCCATTTGAGATTCCAGCTATCCTTGTCAATTCTCTATATCTTATTCCAGGATTCTCCTCAATAAAATCATAGATTTCATCTCTGATGTCACCTGACCTATGTGCAGCATCGTGTTTGTACGATGGTAATAATGATGACGACGACTGGTCCCTACTTAAGATATCTATCATTTTGGATTCACCTTAAGAATACCTATACCAAATAATGTCAACATCGCGAAAAGAATCACATGTGGTACTTCGATGTTAACTACTGGAACCAATATCTCTCGAATGCCTCTAGTAGCGTAGAAAAGAAATAGAGCCTCCACTATGACAAGAGACAGAAATCCTAAAGACATGAATAGCAACCTTGAGCCGCCATTTCTTAAGTACGATGATATAGAAATAATAAACAAGAAGATTGACAAAATGAGACTTGCAATATGAAGAATAATATGGTAAAAATGTTGTGGATGACTAATATGTGGAATGATAACAGGAATGGCTAAGGCTGACACCACTATGACTGCAATGATAATAAAAAGTTTAGGCTTATCAGAAGTCACGTTATCGATGATTTGAAATGGCTTTCTTATAGGGTACATATTTCACCCTCCTTTTTTATGTACTTATGTACAATGAGCAAAGCACAATTTATATGGTGTGGTCCTCATTTACTCGGTCAAATTCTCAAGTATTTTAGAGTAGTGTATATATACAGTTATAAAAAGAGACATTAAGTTGGAACAGTTAATAGTGACGAATAAAATTGGACGGGAAGGATCAATATGTCGAAGTTGTTCGTGTTTGTGTTCGTGTTTGCCTTGTTGTAATTATAATAGTGCTCCTAATAACATGTCATCAGGTACCGCCCGCTTCTGCATGTTCTTCTGCACCAGGTGATATTTCATTCACACCTATAACAACAGTACTACCTGCAGGGAAATCAATGTCAGCACCGCCAGGCGGATTGATGATAGCAACATCTGTGACTGTTCGACCTTGTGGAGGGATATCAACGTGATATAGACACATGGTTCCGGGCGTTGATAATTGAGGTACGTTTTCTAATTCAGCAGCTGTAAAATTAGGAGCTTGACCTACGAGTACTTGTATATTAGCTGTTGAATTATCTGCACATGGAACATTAACTGCGATATGGCCATTCATTATCTTATAAGGAGTACTGTCGTATAGATGTATAAATTGGCCTCCAGGAAGAGTTAATCCCTCAAGAGGTACTGATACTGTGTCACGTACTACCGTCATGCCAGTGACGTTCTCTGCTCCTCCTCCTGCACTTTCACTCATATTCATACCTTGTGCCTTGACTTGTGTATTTGTATCACCTATTTCATATGTGCTCAATCCAACTAGTCCTGTGATTACGAGTGCGATGTACATGAGTCTTGAATTTAAAATTCGCATATAACTAAGTTCTATATGACTTTTTATTAAGTTTTGTGGTACATTAGACGAATATCAAAGGAGTCACAAAGCAAAATAACACAATACCCTGCCCAGAAATGGTCGGAGATAAATTAGATAAAGTACTGATTACTAGTCATATCTTATCTGTAGTCCTAATGACACTTCTAACATCTCTCCTCCCTACTCTCCTTCAGTACATTCCAAAGGATTAGCAGATGATGCACGGTACTCGTCAAATGCCTCAGTTTAGATATTCCGTTCATTATACTAAAAAGACTATCATCCAACATGAGTCGTGAAAGTTGCTGATTCTGAAGCTATTGGATTAAATAAGATATCATAAACAGGTATTCTTATAGTATAATCGCCTTGCTTAAAGAAGGTAAAAGGTATTATTACAACGCTTTCTGCCGTATGTAGCGGTACCCCGGCTTGGCGTCCGTTTGATTGGAAGCCTGAAATATTGCCTCGCCAGTACTGTTGTCAATGATTATCAGGTCATAGTCTATATGTGGTTGTTCTGTATTAGGCTTAGAAATCACACTTTCAACTAGATTTGTACCTTAGCCTTGACTGGATTTGGCGAAGGTTCTAGTTTACACCATACTTCCTCCATCTGTAAGCTTTAACAATGACTACGAAGAGAGGGGGATTTTTGCACAACAACAACCATTCGTGTTGTGTCTGTCGTTGATGTTGTAGATGATATGATTATTATCATTGCTACAACAAGTATAATTCTTATAGAGAGCAATTTCATTAACGTGACTCACTTTTATTGATTGCAAGTAATATAAAACATATACCTGTTTATTTCCTCTCGTGTTATCGAGGACCAGTAATAGGATAATCTAAATTTATAATAGACTCTCCTCTATCTATTTTGTCTGATAGAAACAAAGAGAAATCTGAAGAATATCGAAACTCTGAAAAAAGAACCGTACTGATCGGAAAACACGCGTCGTACCGCATATCAGTTTCCATACTCACTCTAATACAAGGGAGATTACATTGATACAAAAAATCGACTAAAATAACTGTTATGAAAAGAAACCGGTCAGAAAACTATCTCTTGTTTTGTATTTTGACAAAACGCTTGGTAGCATACCAAATTTGAGTCAGTGACTAAACACCATTCGATGACACAAAAGATGGATGCTCATGGATTCCATTATTACAATGCCTGACTTTAATAATTCCTCAAATAATGTGAGATATGGTATCTGATTCCTTCTATTGTACCACTATAGTTCCCCTAGCTATACCATTCCTTGTACGGTCGATAACTGGGGGAGATTCCTGTTGTTTCCCTACGGGTTTCTGTAGACCGGTAATACTTAGTTCTAGTTGATACTTTCCTGCAGCCGGGAATGATACTGTCTGCGTATCCTGAGAGTTCTTTGCAATCAACCCGTCTTTTTTGAGTACTTCGGTGCCATTACTATCAAGTACAGAGAGATCATACATTACATCTGCGTTAAGG
>JBKPHJ010000260.1:0-15093 GCA_046729835.1 Thermoproteota archaeon | reverse complement strand
AGCCGGAAGATCGATCCTTTCAATGGGAGCATTGATGGTTGCTATAAAACTGAACTCTGCGAGTGTTACCTCATTCATATGTATGTATCTCCTCACATGTTTATATTGCAGAATTATGTGAATTCCTCATTTACTAGTTTTGGTAGGATTACCACTAAAGAAATTGTTGAGTAATTTTACTAGAAAAACTGGCTGCTCTTCTGGAATCCAATGACCTGAATTTGGAACTAATTGTCCAGCCGGGAATAGTTAATAGTAGTAGGACACAAAACACGCCTACTTGACAGATAGTCCTTATCCTGTTTGATATGATAAACATAGACAGGGATAAAATGGTTGTTAATAACTATATATCGTTTTGTTAATAACTTTTCTGTTGAAGTATATATGCGAATTAATAACTTGAAACGTGTTAATCAGAAAATCTGAATCAGCTTTCTATCTGCTTTGGGAAATGCTCTTCGGAAGTCTTTCATTCTTTGTATCCCATTTGACTAGCTCTACGAATTGATGCTATGGTTCTTTCCACGCCTATGAGAATGTTATCATCATTAGTATCTACGATATTTTGTGTACCGCTCCCATATCCAAGGTTATTGAGTTACTGATAGTGATTTGTGATCTTTGCAAAATGGTACGCTGATAGCTTTTGATTCTCTATCATTACTATCCAGCATTAATGTATGCTGCAACATTGCATTAGGGCTGAAAGTGCATCAAGATTGTTAGCTGTTACCAATTTATCAAGATTCAAAATTGTAGCCAACAGCAATTTAGTTACGGAGGTTATGTATTGATATTCAAGAGTGTCTGGCGTGTCAGTGCTTTTATGATAATTTGGATTCTTTGTCACGCCATCATCATGAAAACCTATAACTGTATAACCTAAAGCTTCAAAGGGAAGATAATCAGCATTTCCTAATGCACCTAAAGTTGCATTTAGATTAGTATATTTTGAGGCTAAGTCTTTGATGAAGTTGCCAACGAGCTGTGAATATTTGTCATTATCTTGTACAATGTTCCCATTATCATATTCTATGAGGAAGTTATTTGATCCTTGTGATGAGAAGCCAACCATGTCTAAATTAATTAATAAGTCAAGGTCCACATCTGTTTCATCAATATGGTCTGAGTAATGTCTTGATCCCCACTTTCCTTGTTCTTCACCAGAAAATAATACATAGATGATACTATGTTTTAAATCGACTTTGGAAAGGATTCGTGCAACTTCTAATAAAGCGGAGACACCACTGGCATTATCATCTGCACCTGGAGCTCTAGCTGTAGTATTGTTAATATCTTCCATCCTACTATCATAGTGGGCAGAAATCACTATCGTGTTATTTGTTGAACCAGGTTTTTCGCATACTATATTTTTCAGGTTATGAGAAGACATTTCTTGATGCTTGCTATCATCATCCCTGTTTTGGATATGCGTAAAATTATGGATGTAAACACCTCTACCACAAATACTTTGGAGTTTCTCTGCTAACGAGTATGCTATATCGTCTATGAATTCGGATTCTGTGTGACGTGTATGAAAGGAAGCTAGATCACGAACAGTTTTTTCAAGGTTATCTGAACGAACTTCATCTATTATAGAATGGGAAATTATGCTGTCACTGTCTGACTGAGCCGTGATTCCTGGAATGGAGATTGTAGAAAGACCATGATCAACTATGTTGAAGAAACCAGCATCATGACCACCTCCACCTGTTAAATCAAATGAATTAATTGGTAGATAGGTTAATTCTGCCAAGATTAATGACAAGAAAATGATGCGCGTAGAACTATAATACAATCTCTTCCTCATATCTCTTGATCATGCTTCAGTGAGCACATCGTCTTCTCCTGCTAAATCATCAGTCACAAGACATCCATCTCCCCATTTTACTTCTTCAAGACCTAAAAGCTGTCTGTAGACATTGACTGTGCCCAGGGCTAAAACCTCCGTAATGATTATTTGCAGCCATAATCACAAATTTGACTTGAGATAGATTTTGATCAATTCCAGTTCTGAAATTGCATGCAACTTTTTTCATTTCCTTTATTATATCAATCTGAACGTGATTTTTCTTGGATGCTTTTATAACCAAAATCTTTTTGGTATATTGATTTTGGTTGGCGGGATCGTTGTAAGCTCATATAGTCGGAGCGGAGCTGTACCGTGTGACGAATGGTCTGGCCAGCTCGGCCAGTTTCTGGTCGGTCGACGAATGAGATTATGTACGATAAGCCATTATGGATATTGGCGACGTGACGCGTGACGCTTTACACTGTACCGTCGCGATGAATACATCCCACACATAGCACAAGCCCATCGCGGTTTACCGCTCATCGTCTAGTCAACCGTGTGTTAACAAAATCACGCAGCGCTTCTCTGCGAAGCTCATTAAAGTCGTTCAATATCAGAGTATTATGGAGACTGGTTTTCATAAGATAAATGAATTATCTCTTAAAGTGTCTAAAACGATAGCAAAAAGCGTTAGGGATGTTCAAGAACGGGAAGCGCCCCATTGACGTGGCGATTGAATTATATATTTCAGCTTCGGAAGTTGAAGAGTTACAGCAAGAGTTCTGGGCGCTTAACCAGCTCCATGAGCTGGGGTTCATGTATAACGAAATTAGAAACTATTTACAATCATTTATCAAATTGTTCGATCTGCTGAAGCGTAACAAAATGTTGGGTGATGGGTACATCTCGAAGTTTCTTAGATATGCCAATTATGATTTACCAAGTCTGGAAAACAAGTTTCAAAAACTGACCGGTGGATTCTGTAACCTTGTCGTCGTACAAAGTAGCAATATATGATTGTATTTCCAGTTGACATCTAACTTATATTTAATTATCGAATATGTAACATGATCTAACTACTAGAGTGTTACCGTTGATATTTGGTCTTGTTCATCATAATCGGATAATTTCTAAAAGTTATTATTGTTTATCCGGATCGGCCTTTGCACTATATAGAAATTATGGTCATTGTAGAGTGCTTTGATACATTGTGATTTTCAATGAATCCTGACGTAGCGGCTAAAACGTATTTGGCAGGAAAAGTATTCTTGTATGTACACTCTGCTGCATCAAATGGGTTCTTGCAAATTTGAGCATTTTCTTTCGCATAAACTAACTTTCCGTTTTCATCAAACCACATCAGATCAAGATTATACTGAATATTGATGAGCCATAGCGCGTAAAGGTCGGACTTTTCATAAACTAATAGCATTGCTGAGTCTAGAGGCATCCGGTCCTCTCTAAACATTAGCCACCTTTGTCTCTCCGCATTTGATTTGGCTACCTCCGCCTTGATAGTATCATTATCTATTTTTATTGTTCCTAGAGGAAAGCCAAGATCTCTGTTCTTGACCTCTGAAGGAACTAGTGAGACACCTAAGACTCCAATTACAAAAGCGGCTATAATGGTCGGCACCAGCACAACCTCCTTACGAGCCATGATAAAACATAATAGTTTTGAATAAATTTGAACTTTGCTATGTTCTGCATAGCACCTCACGTAATACTGTATCCATCTTGGGAGTGAGGCTCATATGAATACACCATGGAATTCCAGCAAAATTTCAAAACCAGAAGATACGCACCATGACCGCTGAAAGAGATCATGTTCAACAATCTGATTATGTAACCGCCGGCAACTCCAGGTAAGGAAGAATATAGGATTTTATATAATGTCTTGGAGTCTTCAAATAATATTCATTAGCAAGTAGCCTCTTACTAGCAATGTAATGATAACATCGAATTCTGACTCCAGAGGATCAATGAATATCATATAATCATTTCAAATAAATAATTGTTACCTGCCCCAATACCGATCTTTGGAAGTCGAAGCTGCGCCTGATTGGACAGGCCAGAATTTCCTTGACCTAGGCAGACCCATCTTTATTTCTATACCATAGGCTTAAAAGTAAATTCCATAAATCTACCTGCTGCTTGTCCGCTTTTGTTAACCTCCTGTGCAATTTGTATAACGACTGGTTTTGGTATCATGAAGTGAACAACATCCTTTGTGCTATTGGTAGGATCTACCATTAGATTCTTTGTAACATCCATCCCATTTACGGTTCCAACGTAGGAGCTAGCTATAAGTCCAGATGGCTTAGGGAGAGTGATCTCTTGATGTACCATTACCTTGTTTTCCTGCAAGCGTGTTACGTTCCAATCAAATGGCATAGTAAATTGCATTTCCTTTGTACTTGGATCAAAACTGAAATTTTTTAGTTCATCATAATATGAAATTATCTGGATTGGAATTGATTTACTGCTACCGTCACCTAATGAGACGTGTTGATTCTTTACAGCTCCAACACTCAGCCATCCATCATATTCCGGTTGTTTATCATCTGGAATGAGCGATCTATCGTAGTCGATTGTTGTTATTCTTACCGTAAAGTGATATAACCCTCCTTCTGAGAATATGGGACCTGTAGCAACAACTGGACTTCTTTCTGTTCCTGTGTATGCCTGTAGTATAGGGTCTGGCTCTCCGTAAACTGTAATACTCTTCGCATTACTTGGCTTCATTTCTATTTTCAAATCCCCTTTGTGATCATGAAACCAATCAGAAAGCAGCTTTTTACCATCTTTCTCAATTGTTATATAATATGTCACGTGTTTAAAGCCCTCCTTCGAAGCAGGATCATAAAGCTTAAACTGAATGACTGGTTTTTGATTTTGCTGCTGAATCGTTTCAGTTGTAACTACCGAAGGCATCATCTTTATGATCAAGTCTGCTTTCCTCTCTCCAAAAGATGCTGAAAGCTGTTCTTGAAATAGACCATCAGCATTTGCTACGCGTGGATGAATGAGTGGAGATGAAACAACAGAAAAAAGGAGTAAAATCGAAGCAGTTATGGATGTTAAGCTGTGTATAATGAGGTTGATTTTTCTACATGCTTCATATCTATTCAATACTTAGCATAATTACTCTTTAAAGTATTTAAATAGGTCATTTCGTAGACTCCTTGGACATGAAGTACTCCAACTTCGATATTCATATATGGAGTCCCATCAATTTACACATTCATAACTTCAGATAGCTGATTTTAACCAGGACACAGGTTGGCACACTTTATCCTTTACCACAAAGATGCCAAGATATGCTCTAAAACGTGATCGCGAAAAATAATGTCTAGATAATGTCGCAAGACAGATGGCAGAATGACTCTAAATACACACCTTCATTCATGCTATATTGCCACGGGAAACAAATCCCAATACACGGCGGAAGTACGCATATGTTATCTAGGACTATGAGACAAATAATGCTATTCCCCTGCAGATTTACCATTATTATTTGTACTACCTAAAAGTGACGATTTGGTATTAGAGGGTAGTTTAGTATTCTCACTTTGGAATTGAATCGTTGAGACTCCGCTGCGTTCAGGTTTTTATGCAGAGAAACCTAGCTGGCTGTTCTTCGCCTCAAACTTATAGATTGACATTTAGTTATTTCCTGTGGTAGACAGGTTGCTTCTAATTGGCGCATATACCTGACCTGCCAACACATATTTGTAAATCGTTTTAATCATAATCACTCATCACATTGCATCAAAGATCTAAAGTACCATACTATTTTGCGATATAGAAGGTTATAAGAATCTGAGTGAGTTATGTGTAAATTATGTTCTATCTATGCTTTGTTGGGTTACAATCCATTTATGATTTATGATAAGAGTTAGTCTGAGCCTCCCATATTACGAAAATTCTAGTTTTTCAAAATCTCATCGATCTTCAAGAAAAGGGGATCGAAACCGTTATTACTCTATTTAACTACGCATACAAAGTATTGGGAAAAAAGGAACTTGCAGATCTGTTCTCCACTAATCCAGATAAATATTACAAAGTGACGTTATTTGATAAGGCTGGATTTGAACGGCATAAGTGCATTTCTTGTGGCAAGTTTTTTTGGTCTCTTGCAGATAGATCGTGCTGTCCCGAACATGAGCTTTATGGGTTCCTAGGAAACCCTCCAACAAGTAAGCGTCTAGACTATATCGATACATGGAAGGAAGTCGAAGCATTCTTTAGGTCAAATGAGCACTCCATTATAAGTAGGTACCCTGTTGTTTGCAGATGGCGTGATGACCTGTATTTTACAATAGCTTCCATTGTTGATTTCCAGAGAGTAATCGAAAATAAAGTATTTTTTGAGTTACCTTCCAATCCCTTGCTGGTACCTCAGATGTGCGTTAGATTTAATGATATAGAAAATGTTGGTCGTAGTGGCCGCCATTACACAACCTTTTGCATGCTAGGACAGACCTGTGATGCTGACGCTCCAGGTGGTTACTGGAAGGATCATTGTCTAGATTTAGACTATCAGTTGTTGACAAGAACATTGGGTATCGATCCTCAGGCTATTACCTTCGTAGAAGATGTATGGATGGGGGCGGGAGCCTTTGGATACTCATTAGAATACTTTGCGAATGGTCTTGAACTAGGAAATGCGGTATTCACTGAATTCGAAGGAAACGAGAATGATTACCGTCCAATGAAACACAGAATTATAGATATGGGGGCAGGACTAGAACGCTTCTCATGGATAACAATGGGTACTCCTACTAGCTACGATTGTACATTTGCGCCGGTAATCAAGGAGATGATAAACAAGACTGGAACGACTGCTGATATAGAAGTTCTTGGCAATTACTTTAGATTTGTGTCGAGTAAGCTCGAGCGAGGAGATGCTGATCTTAGGGCTTTGAAGTCATCCTTCTCGAAGGGGCTGAAAATTTCATTTGAAGAATTGAATAGAATCGTCTCTCCGTTTGAAGCAATATATACTGTGGCAGAGCATACTAGGACATTACTTTTTGCCATTAGCGACGGTTCTATTCCTTCTAATGTAGGTGGTGGCTATAATCTTAGAGTGATTCTAAGAAGAGCATTATCTATACTAGAAAGATTAGGTTGGAGATTTAAGTTGGATGAAATCGCTGACATACACATAGGATATTTGAAGAGGATGTACCCCGAATTAGAAGAACATGTAAATGATGTTAGAACGATACTACAAATAGAATCCAATAGGTACTTGGAGTCGAAGGAAAGGATGGACGCCATTACTTCATCAATAAAGACCAAGAAGCAAAACCTTTCAGTTGATGATCTTATAAGACTATATGAATCAGATGGTATTACGCCAGAACTCCTCGTGGAGTTAGGTGCAATTGATACCATACCCCCAGCATTTTACACCAAATTAGCCCAGCTGCATGAATCCCACCATTCCTCAAGCACCTTAAGACCGATTTCTGGCATTGAGGATCTTCCACCTACCAGATTGCTATATTATGAGAATGGATCAATAACTGATTTTGATTCCAAGGTCTTGGCCGTAGCTGAAGACAAATACGCCATCCTAGATCAGACGGCGTTTTACCCTCGTGGTGGAGGTCAGGAGCCTGATACTGGTGAAATCGCAGGGATTAAAGTTTTGGATGTAATAAAGCAGGATCAGATCGTGGTTCATAAGGTAAGTTCCTTACGTGGACTGTTGCCTGGGATGATAGTCCGAGGCCACGTCAATCCAAGAAGAAGAGACCTCATTACTAAGCACCATACAGCCACTCATATCCTAAATGCTTCGGCAAGAAATACACTGGGACCGTGGGTATGGCAAAATTCTGCCTTCAAGGACGAAGGTTATGCAAGACTTGATATCACGCACCACTCTTCACTCACGAGAGAAGAGATCGAGGGCATAGAGAGAACTGCGAACAAGATTATCAGACGTGATACCCCTGTCCTTATAAACACATTTGATCGTATCGATGCAGAACGAAATTACTCGTTCCGGATTTATCAGGGAGGCGTCGTTCCATCCGGGACTGTTCGTATTGTAAATATTAAGGACTGGGACATAGAGGCCTGTGGAGGAACTCATGTTAATCGTACCGGTGAAATCGGTTTGATAAAAATTCTTAAAACTGAAAGAATTCAGGATGGGGTCGTGAGGTTGGAATTTGTTGCGGGCGAGGCTGCCATCAACCACGTGGAAAAACAAGATAACCAACTCAATACCATCTCACGCTCTCTCGGAGCGAGCAAGGAAAAGATAGTCGAATCAGTGCGAAAATCTATAGATGATGCAGACGAGACAAAAAGAACACTCAAAACCATCATGAGGAAAACTATGCCCTTTGTTTTGAAATCAATTTCCAACGACGCAAAAATAATGTCATCTGATGGAACCAAATTGTTTAGTACGTATGATGAAGAACTGGATGAAGATTATTATATATCTATAGGCGAGGTAGCGACCCAGAAGGATCCACACCTGATCTTCGTTGCACTTCTCGGGAAAGGTCAAGGTGTTCGTGTAGTTGCATTTGTGGGACTAGACGCAAGGAAAAGGATCAAGGCCAGCCAAATAGCGCATCGACTCTCCGAACAACTCGGAGGATCTGGAGGGGGGGATGAGGGATTCGGTCAAGGAGGAGGGAGATTTAAAAATAAGGTAAGAGAAGCGATATCGTCATTAGAAGAGATGATTTCAGAGACCATTGGACAATGAATCTCCTATGCCATATTCCTCTGCAGCTGAGAACGCCGATCGGATAGACTGGAATCTGGTTGAAGAGAAGTGGAGACGTGTATGGGAAGATCAAAAGTCATTTCAAACTGATCCGGATTTTGTAAGACAGAAATATTTAGTAACTGTTGCATATCCTTATCCAAATTCCCCTCAACATATAGGGCATGGGAGAACATATACACTCGCAGACGTTCATGCTCGCTACAAGAGAATGAGAGGATATAACGTTTTGTTTCCTATGGGATTTCACTATACAGGAACACCCATTCTTGCGATGTCTCGTAGATTGATATCTGGAGATACAGATCTATTTAATACATTTCACGATGTGTTTGGAGTCCCCTCTGAAGTTATCGAATCATTCAAGGAACCAGAAAACATAGCAAGATTTTTCCATAAAGAAATTAAGCAGGGTATGAAGGAGATGGGATTCTCAATAGATTGGAGGAGAGAATTCACAACTATAGATGAAGCATATTCGAAATTCATATCGTGGCAATTTAAGTTGCTTAAAAGAAAAGGCCTTATAATTCAAGGGTCTCATCCAGTGGGATGGTGTCCCAGAGATCAAAATCCTGTAAGTCAGCATGATACTCTAGGAGATATAGAACCTAATTTCATTGAATATACCTTGATTAATTTTAATCTAGGGGACAAGTATGTAGTCCCTGTAGCTACCCTACGACCCGAGACGATTTACGGTGTTACCAATTTGTGGATTAACCCTCATAGTAGATATGTGGCAGCCCACGTAGATGACGGAAAGTCTATGTGGATTATTAGCTCCGATGCAGTTAAGAAACTATCATATCAAGGTCATAAAGTGGACATTGATCATGAGCTAGATGGCAACGATTTAGTGGGTGAGTATGTAGTTAATCCCTTAACACGACGCGACCTTCCAATATATCCGGCATCTTTCGTAGATCCTAACGATGGAACCGGTGTAGTTATGTCCGTCCCGGCCCATGCGCCATATGATTATCAGGCGTTATTAGATCTAAGGAACAATTTTTCAGTTTGTGACAAATATGGTCCAGACATAGTTAGACCGATAGTAATTATTGAATCTGAAGGGGATGAAGGAAATGATAGCATTCCTTCACAGGAGATTATTAAAAAATTAGGAGTAAAGGATCAGCACGATCCTCTTTTAGAGAAAGCTACGACAGAACTATATTCTCGCGAGTTCTACAAGGGGAGGCTTAAGGGAAACACTGGAAAGTACTCCGGTATGACGGTTTCTGAAGCAAAGGAAATAATTAGATCTGAAATATTACAGGATGGAATAGGAGAAGTCCTTTATGAATTTGTCAAAAAGCCAGTCAACTGCAGATGTGGCGAAGAATGTGTAGTCAAGGTGCTAAGTGATCAGTGGTTTCTGAACTATAACGATGGTAAGTGGAAAGACCTAGCTCATGAGTGCATTAATAGAATGGATATCGTTCCTGATGAAATAAGATCTGAATTCAATTATGTGGTAGGCTGGCTGAAAGAGAGGGCTTGTGCTAGGAAATCGGGCCTTGGGACACGATTACCTTGGGATCATGAGTGGATCATCGAAAGTTTATCGGATTCTGTGATATATACTGCATATTACATTCTTTCAAAGTATTTTCGGGATGACAGTGGTAACAATATTGTTTCTGAAGGCCTAACAGATGCCTTTTTCAATTATGTCCTTTTAGGGGAAGGTTCTCTGAAAAAAGTAGCCGAGGAATCTAATCTTCCCGACGCACTTATCCATAAAATGAGAGAAGAATTCATATACTTTTATCCTGTTGATACGCGACACTCTGGAAGGGATCTAGTTCCTAATCACCTCACATTTTTTATCTTTAATCATGTAGCGATATTCGATAGAGCTTACTGGCCTAGACAGATCGTTGTGAATGGCTCAGTGCTTATGGACGGCAAGAAGATGTCTAAATCCTTCGGAAATATTATTCCTCTCCGACAGGCTATAAAAGAATATAGCGCAGACGCAATTCGAATTGCCATACTTAGCTCAGCAGAATTGCTGCAAGATGCAGATTTTTCATTTGAAGCACTCAGGGGAATTAGATCTAGGTTGAATGATATCTACGTTATGGGAAGCGCTGCGTCGAGTGAATGGTTATACTCTAAATCTAATGTTACTGCGTTAGAAGATAGATGGATTTTAAGTATGATACAGAAAAGAATAGGGGATTGCACATCATTGATGGAACGATTACGGGTAAGGGAGGTGCTGCATACTGTGCTGTATTCGATGGAACAAGACTTACAATGGTATAAAAGGCGACTTAAATTTAAGGGGAGATCAGAATCATTGGCAGCTCCCATTCTAAAAGTATTTCTCGAGACGAGAATTAAATTACTCGCTCCTTTTGCTCCCTTCTTAGCCGAAGAGGTTTGGAGCAGGACCGTAAACTCACTGGAAATGAGCGCCCATTTTGAATGGCCCCACGTGATAGAGGATAGAATTGATCCAGTGGCAGAAGAATCTGAAGAACTAATCAAGAATATGATTCTAGATATACAAAATATCTTGAAGGTTACAAAAATGAAACCGACTCATATCAATATATATACCTCAGCGAGATGGAAATGCAAGCTATATCAAAGGATACTGGAACTAATGATTACGAATCGTAAAACTACCCTGAGTGACGTGATGAAAGCCCTTAAAGATGAACCAGAAATGTCTAAAGCTAGAAGTGAAATAAAGCTGATAAAGAAAATCATAGATGACATTTTGTCCATTCCGGTGGAGAGGCGTTCTAGTAGACTGCATATCAACGACTTCGACGAATCGCTAGCCATAAGGGATGCAGCAGTTTTAATATCATCAGAAACTGGGGAGACGAATCCTAAAATCTCTGTGTTTGATGAGGATATGGAAGATGTAAAGGCACACGATCCGCAATCTAGAGCAAGATTTTCGCGGCCATTCAAGCCTGCAATTTATCTAGTTTAATGGCAGATTATACCGTCTTTAAATATAGCACATGATATGTAACAAGCTGCCCTAATTACGCAAATTTTTCTACTACTCGCACAGATTAATGGCTTTGAGGATGGCATCGCAGCTACTACCACAAGAGAGGCATATGGCTCTGTCTTCTCATTCATCCTAGAACATAACAAGGTCAAAGATTGTCAGTTGCTTCTGCAGCAGTATCCCAAGATCAGTAAAGGCTGCTGTTGCCTCTATGTCCTATTTCTGACATGGATGATGTTAGTCTGAAGAGGCGTAAGGTTACACGATTTATTCCTGGAGATAAAAAATCACCAAAGGATAGGGCATATGCTTATGAAGAGATCTATGAGATGCTAGCGGAGATAGGGAAGTATAGATAGACCAGGCATGACAAAATCAGAAGAGTCGCAACGTTTTATCTGGATAAAAGGAGTGGTGAGAAATGATTTCGGGAGGAGCAATTGTTCCTCGCGGCATCAAGAAAAAGAAATGACGCAGACATCTAAAAGTTTTCGTCGGAGAGTACATACACCAGAGATATCAAGAGGTAAAGATCTATCAATAGCTTAATGTTGAAGTTAATGATTATAACATACTTTAGAGCTATCTTATATACAAGATACATTTAATATATCCTACAATGGGGATGAAGACGAATCTCTCCCTAAAAATGGTGGTCGTGGCTGTATTCATAGTGCTGACCTTTGCCGTAGCAGGACTTACAGCAGTGACTTTACTTACGGGATCACCTGTGCTAGCACAGAATGAAACTGGTGCTAACAAAACCGCTTTATATTCAAACCAGACTGGCATGGCTGCAGAGACTAAACGCTAGTCAGCAGAACTCTGGTTAAACTGGATTCCGCTCCCTCTATTTTTTGTTGCAGTTAGGACTATCTCAGCAGTTCTGGCATTAGCTGACTTACGTATCACGCATTACATGACAAAACCGTCACGAAAAAATTTCATATCCTATCACATCCTCTGGCGCCATAATCCTTCAACTTCCACCGCCACAGCAACAGGCTGCTCTTTGATGCATTTCGTCTATCTCTGCAGTTCTATCAATAATTGTAAAGCGATGTTGAAATATTTAAATTTCGCCATCATTCGTTGAAATAGCAGACGATTTAAGGTCCAGTACTATCTCAGGAAGACCAATTATTCTGTTATAGACAGGATAAGCTCCGCTTTATCTAGTTTAATTATCCCTACGCACCTCATTTTTTCAGCTTCTTGGAAGCCACAATAGAGGTAGAGAAGTACAGTATGAAACCAGCTATAACAAAAATTAGGCCATATAAAGAGAGTGCTCCTCGATCATAATAAGTGCCTATTCCTACTATGATTGCTCCAACAACAAGCAATGCTATTCCTATTCTTGTATAAGGAGACATTTTCCGAACTTTTTTAGGGGGAGTCAACGCATGAATTTCACAATTTCCCTTCAGCAGTGCGGATTAAAAAGGGAGAAATGTAAACTCCTTCTGGCTTGATATTCTGTTGATCAATGTTTGCTGAGCCCGATTCTCTTTCTTCTTAGCGATAGCTATAATAGACATTCTCTGCCTCCCCAAAAATTCTCTCGTAACCCAATTTGAGGTCTTTTTTCAAGTCCGATTAAATTCCGAAGGAAAAAGATCTCCTATACTTCCTCTACCATACCACATTTTAGTAGCTCCATGAATGATTGGTTTATTTATCTTTTCACTCAGGCCTGTTTTGCGTCCTGTATCATGAGCGTCTCTGTAAATTAGTTACATCTTTTGACCGCATTTATAGTTGAAAAATATAGGGATCAACATTAATTAGTTAATATAATATAATATAATATAATATAATGAAAATGATGATACATAACGTGCTGGTTTTACAGGAGCTTCCGCCAAAGGCTAGGACATTCCTAAATGCCATTGGAAGAAATAGTGCCTCATCCGAACATGTATATAGGATAGGACTATTGCACTTTCAACAATTTCTCAATAGCAGATATACGAATCAGATGTCCTACTCTTTAGAGAGCGTACTCTCACCTTTACAAACACAAGAGATTAACGTATACGAATTATTTGATCAATTTGTTTCCTTTCTTCTGCAAAAGGATCTCAGCACTAAATCACTAACATTGTATGTAGCCGCGTTGCGTTCCTACCTAGCATACTATGACATTGATATTGTGTCTTCCAAGTTCAAACGTAAAGTGAAAATACCTAAGCACTTCAGGGAGGATGAGGAGCCCTTAGATGGGGCTGATATCAGGAATCTGCTATTAAAATGCAATAGAAAGTTAAAAGCGTATATTCTTGTACTCGCGTCTTCTGGTTTACGCGCGATGGAAGCATGCAAGACAGGGTGGAGGAACTGTACTAGTGTTTAAGATAGCAAAAGCTAAATTATTCTAGATACAAATAAGATGGGAGCAATGGATAAAAAGCAAAAAGAAGCTCTTGTCTTAGCATTATCTGAAAAAGATTGCATGAACTCTCCCGCGGGGTACGCCCAGGTGGCAAGATAATTATCCAGGGAAACATAGACAGGAACCAGTGGTTTGAGTTGTTAGCTGATCAACCGGTTCCGAATGGGTTTGCAAGACAAATAGATTTCGATCCGTATAGAGATCTTCCACCACAGTTTAACCCTAGAGATCCAGAATCCATCCGTCGAAACATCCTTGGCGGTCCGTTCCGTTATACATCAACAAGTCATGAAGGTGGTCCTAGACCAAATTATAGAATCATATTCACTTACACATGTCCGTTTCGAGTGGGGTCATAAGACGCAACCGGGCTATACCGGCCATACCATTCATGCAATAAGCGGAAAGGTATTAGGGGGCAGTTCAGCCATAAATGGGGCGGCAGCGGTACGTTCGCTTCCGACTGATTTCAGCCGGTGGACTGCTGCAGGTTTAGAAGGCTGGAGCTGGACGGATGTTTTTCCCTATTACAAGAAAATGGAAACTTCAAATGTTGCTGACAATTATTGGCATGGTCATTCGGGTCCTTTTCCCATCACACAATTAACCAAATCGGATATCAGCCCGATGCAGCTTGCTTTTATCAACGCCACTTTGGAGAATGGTTTTAAAGAGATCAAGGATTTTAACGCAGGGGAACAACATGGTGTCGGTCCGTATCCCATGAACATCGTTGATGGCCACCGCATGAATACTGGCATGACGTATTTAAATGACAATGTGAGAATCCGTAAAAATCTTACCATTATCGAGAATGCCATCGCCGACAAAGTGCTTTTTAATGCCACTACGGCCTATGGAATTCAACTGGCAGATGGCAGACAATTCAGGGCCGATGAAGTAATTCTGTCGGCAGGTACTTACGGAAGCCCAGCTATATTGTTACGCTCCGGAATTGGTCCCAAACATGAGTTGGCTTCTCACGATATTCCTATTGTTGCTGAACTTCCCGTAGGTGAGAATTTAATCGACCATCCGCATTATTATAATGCTTATGCAGCTAATCCTGACACGATCGGACGTCAAATCCCGGTAATTGGCGCTAAGCTCTGGACAAAATCCTCATTTGCCCGAAAAGGTGAACTCGATCTGCACATTAC
>JBKPHJ010000259.1:0-4048 GCA_046729835.1 Thermoproteota archaeon | reverse complement strand
GTTGAGAATGGCTATAACTTCACAGTACCCGAATGCGACTACGTCTGCTGGCCAACCGTTGCGCCATCAAGCTTGCGCCTCTACACGGCAGATGTTATTCCTGGATGGGAGAACACCTTCCTGATGACAACCCTGAAGGCCGGTAGAATTTTCCAGCTCTCGCTGAATGAGAACAGTACAGCGCTCTCGCGAGACCCTGTGGAACTTTTCCGCTCGAGCCAATAACCATCATGTTCCCCAGTCTGCTAAAATTGGCATACCCCATCTCATTCTTACATAGTTGAATATGTATGTATAAATCTAGGTGATAAGTTAGTTCATATATCGAGCTGACTTTTTGTTATTATTAGGAAAGATGACGAGAACGCGAAAAGGTAGAAGTAGAGGTTTAACCGGCATGTCTAAGTCATGTATTGGATTCTCTGAATACCAACTAGGCTCTGGTGGGAAGCCAATGAAGGATACTATAACAGCATTATTTTCTGAACAATGCTGACTCACTCAAATTAGTAAACCGAATCAAAGCAAAATATAAATGCAGTCGGTATTTTGGACGAGCTGAAGAACCAAGATCATTTAAGAGTTCACGAGACCAAAGAATGAAGCATATTAGTGTTAAGAGAGTAGTCAGGAATCGAACACTGAGGAGAATTACGAGCTCGTGAATTCTACTCCAATACCAATTCTACTCTAATCATCATTTACAATGTGCATATTTAAACACTCAGATAAGTTCGCATATTTTGAAGGCTATCAATCTTTATTAATAAATAATATTGTGGATGGAATATCTAATCCTTGGCGCCTGCAGAGGCGAATAGTAATAATAACAATATTGGAAACACATTAAACACTTGAAATAAAGTGGGAGAGGCATTATTAGCCCTCTATTATTCTATGGTCTAATCCCCTGATGCTCCAGGCACATTTGCTTTTTACTTCTTAAAAAGGATGCTAGTTGTTTTATTCAACTCTCCAAACCTGGCCCTCTCGAAGCCGTTGAACGAGACAATTACTTTTGGGAATATTGAGATATAATATAGTGGTTATAGCTGAAGAGGAGAATAATAATCTAAAATAAAAATGCCTGTCGTACCATTCAAATCATAGTGTTAGCTACTAATATTGGGAGCTTCTACGAGAGCCCCTTTTGATCATCTTAGTCGAACTCTACTATCTCAGTTATTTGCCCGCTATTCTTGTCTGATGGTACTTTGAACTCCTCGCATTCTGCTTTCTCGTTGTCAAGGTTTATGATACACTCTAGGCCATTTCCACCTGGATTGATTCCAGTTGCTGCTATGTCTACTCCAAGGTCTGCGTTTTCTACGTTGTCTTCTATGAAGTCGAAATCATTGATATTGTCCTTTAGACTCTTTAGATAAGAGTTCTTGCTTCGTCATCAAGGACAAACCATACGGGAACAACATGGGGACTGCCGTCTTTCTTAACTGTAGCTAGTTTTGCTGTAAAAGTTCCTTTACGAAGAAAACTATTAAGTTCACCTTTTGACATTTCTGCCATTATGACATGACTACCGCCGTTTGAATTCTAACTCTTTTCAATAATGGTCTTCAGGTGGATCAGATCCTTTTCAACCATTTTTATATCTTCGGCAAAGAGCTCATTAGTCATCTCTGGTGTCTGAAACACCGTTAACAATATTTCGCTCCCATCATTATTTTTCACTACTCGCATTGGAACATATACCTCCACCCCAGAAGTCAGCCTCACATAGTGATCTAAGATCCCAAAGTTATTTTTTTCCGTGAGCGTAACTTTATTCTGTCCTTGTGGGGTGTCTACTAACCATTCCCCAATTACCTCCTTAATAGATGGAAAAGTGCTAGGAGCCCATTTCGGTAGGTTTTCAAGGTTTGAGATGAAGTCATATACCGTCTTAGGATCGCTTTTTACTGAGGTATTCATCGTCTTTGATTTCATCATACCATCACAAGCTTATGGGATTCTACCTAATAAGCAAATGTATCGTGAGCTTCAATAATTTTGAAAATATTTTATACAATGTTACATTGTGCAAATTATGATCTAGCAAGTATCCGATGTCTGACGATTATATGGAGTATTCACCGGAGAAGAAGAATCACTTTATTTTTTGGAGAAACCCGTTACTGACACAGGAACAGTATGTTAATCATCGACCAAGCATAAACAAGCCACGCACGAATGTAATGATATACTTCAACTCATCTTCACTAATCGATCTGCTCTGTTCAGGAGAAAGATAACCGAGAATAATAGCCTTCACAGTTTCATGTTTATATGGTTCAAGATCGATATCTTCACGTCTTGGATCTGAATTGAAATCTCTTACTATTTTATTCTACAATTTCTTACGAAAATACTCCCAAAACTCATCTGAGCACACGTTTACTATTGTACTCATTTATACTGGATATCAACTATACAAGAAAGGATCTGATCGATATGATTTTGAATGATACAGTACGGCAAGCATTGACTGCGGGCCATCTCGCTCATCTTGTCACACTGAACAAGGATGGCAGTCCTCAGGTCTCTATCGTCTGGGTTGGTCTTGATGGCGATGAAATTGTCTGTGGTCACCTGACTACACATCTCTACCAAAAATTGAAGAATGTTCAGCGCGATGCCCGTGTCGCACTCTCAATGGTGACGGGCGGGAAAACTGATGGATTAGATAATTATCTTGTGATTAATGGTCGTGCCAGAATTACCGAGGGTGGTGCCCCTAATTTGGTGAACCAACTGGCGAAGATCTATATCGCCCCAGGCACAACGTTCGCTCCTGATGGAGCGCCACAGGGATATATTACCCGCATAACTGCTGAAAGTATTCATGGCATTGGACCATGGAGTCAGTGACAAAAATGCTGGCAAAAGCGGGTTGAGGACTAGGCTCCAATTCTAGTTCCAATTCTTGTTTCTTTGAATGTAATATTCTAATACCAGTATCAGATAAAGTCCTGTTTTTTACTATCAAAGATTCGCAACTTCTTTCCTTGCCTCAGCTCTGACCTAGTTTTTCTTTCTCAATGACGAGTATTCGATCCTACCTGACCACTAGGATTCGTATACAAGCTTCAAATCTTTGGAGGTCTTTATTCTAGCTGACCTTCAAGTGGGAATGTATCTTTCATAGATGTATTTGACGATATTCTCTTCGATTTCTTGTTGCGAATGAAATAAATCTCTTCAGAAGACTTGCGGGTATCAGAATGTTGTTTTCATCTCCATTGTATATGCTATTGTTGATGTTGTTCCATTTCTTCAACCTACTAGTCGTTAGGGGACATTTTTCTTTGTGAGCTTATTTAGACAAATCTGTAGAGGTAGAATTGTTAAATGTCGAAAACGGTGACCAGAATGAATTGTCTACAAATACCGTCTGCATAATATTTACTGAGAGGGTCGGCAAGATCAGCCAACAATGGATTACCAGAACTAGAGGATCCATCTGCTGGATTAACTCTAAGTATAACTCCAGTATCATCAGGAGCTGGACCGCTTTGGAAGTTCTGAAGCTGTCCTTCCCTTTGTATTTCCCCAACTACTATGTACAGCTGATTATCTGGACCGATCTTTAACTTCCCGCCCGAATTCCTTTGTTTGTTTAATGTTTTTGTGGGTTGCCTTATTTGGGCCTATACAAACAGCTATCAAACCAGGCCTATAAGATACATGATGTGTCCATTCGCAGGCCATCACATCTGCTCCGTAAGGTCCATCTGTCGTGATTAATCCAACGTTAGTTATGAATTTGTTCGATCTTTCATCATTCCAAGGTAAGTCCAACGACTTGTCACATCCATTACTGTTATGACATTATTATCATTAAAGCTAAAATAGTGTTTTCAACAGGTTATCGACATATTATTTAGCTAGTACTTTCGTCAATGAATACTGGTTTTATGATTTTGGATCTTATAACCAATCTGCAATAACTACAGATGATAGAGAGGAGTACATCAAACAATATTCTAAACCTGGTGCAATGCGTGCAGGTTTTAAATACTATAGATCAGTTTTTGAAGATGCAAAACAAAAC
>JBKPHJ010000258.1:0-4922 GCA_046729835.1 Thermoproteota archaeon | reverse complement strand
TGGTCCATACCAATTGGTTTTTTTACGAATTTTCTTATGTAATTTCCGGCTTCTAATTCTTCTATGAGTTTTTCATCTAGCTCATAACCCGAAACCAGAATTATGTTGGTTCCATTAGACTCTTTTATCTTGCGAGCAACAGAATCCCCATACATGTTGCTGCCCAGTCTATAATCCAATAGTATAAGATGTATTTCATTACCATGGCTCTTTTCTTCTATGTACTTATCAATACAATCTTCACCGGAACCAACTAAAATTACATGATACTTTGATTCGAGCGCTAGTCCAAAAGAAGCAAATCTCGTTCATCAGAATTGTCTTTACCATTCCAACCATAATATGACATGATGGTCCCAATAGCACATCGTCCGTCAAGCCCTTCAGAATATCGCCACCGGATCTGTGTAAACTTTTGACCATATGTCCGTAGAATCTGAGAGACACTCATTTTTTGCTCTAATAGTTGCTGACTCATTCTGCTATATCATGAACGACAATCTATTTAGAGAGTGTATGTTACAGTCATGAAACAGAAAAACGGCTGAGCCGACACAGACTAAGTGTCGAATAGATTAAATACAAAGAGTATTCGATTTATGAATCTAATCAATATGCATAATGATTTTATATGACGTTGTTTTTTGTATGTCGGGTTCCGACATCGGCACAGCCCCACATGCTGATTGGTCTGTCGCATTAAACAAGCCATATCAATCAGCATGTGTCATACATTATTTAGACTCTCGTTCAAGCCATATCAATAGCTTTAGCCAATATAAGATAATGGAGTTTGACTGTAACGTTTAACTCATTCGTCTTACGTGCAAGTCAAAATAAGTGATCCATATAAATTCAGTTAGCAATGTATATATTTAATATTCTTCATCGCCGGTTACTCTATCAACAATACGCTTCCAACAAATACACTGTGGTATGTGCTCGAACAAGCCATACCATCAGCAGTGTATCGAACAGTTTGATCATAAGCTCTATTCATTCCGCATAAAGAGCTAACGCATAGATGTTCGCTCTTCTTCAAACCATTGCCGCTTTCGTGAGCTAGTCTTTTTTTGTACTTGGACGGTCCGTCCACCAAGTCACCAAGACGGTTGCACTTCCCGCATCTCTTGAACCATTTATCTTGTATTATGTATTCTAGCCGATTAGCACCATCCGGTTTTAAAGACATAATCTTCTGGTGCTTTGGAGCGGAATATGTTATGTTTCAATGCATTCTATCGTCTTTAAATTCAACTTCTATGCCTCTGACTTTATCTACATTTATACTATACTTCTCATAATCATCGACTGGGATTTTCTCAATGTTATCTGACATGCATTGGGGACATTGAGAAAATTCGTACGAGTCCATTAGTAAAGAAGCTGACCATTGACAACTGTTACAGACAACAAGATCACGATATTCTTTTCTTGCATAATTCATAGACATTCTGTTACCGACAACCATTTCTTCTAATATATTATCATATTCTATCGCAACTATATTGAACGACTAATATCTACGTGAACTAAACGAACTGCGTGCTCTGGGACCTGAATAGGTGCAGAATTAAGTCATAATGTAATAGTCATATTCTATCAGATGAGTTATTGTTTCGTACTACGCTTACTATCCGACTTACACACACTCAATCTTCTGACCTTGACATGTGCTTTGAATTCAAAATATTATGATCTATGGGATATAATCAGATTTGTTCCATGACGTGAAAAATATGCACAACTGTTAAATAGTACGCAAATCGGGTACTGATATGTCTAAAAGAGAAGAAGAAGCTACAAAGAAAGCTGCCGAAGAAGCCAAGAAGACAGAAGACAAAGTTGATGCAGCTCAAGTAACAGCAGAAGAATTTCAAAGATCTGTTAACAGAGCATTAGAAGAAACTAAAGATAATGTGACTAAGTCCATAGACGAAGCAAAAAATCAAATTCCACAATACACAGCTGTAGTTAAGAACTATCAAGAACAAGTTTTACAATCGACAAGAGAAATGGCAGTCGATTATATTGAAGCTCAAAAACGAATAATAGATGCCATATTTAATTCCGCAGTCTGGATTCCGTACGTGGAGAATAATTATAGATTGTATAGCTACTTGTTCTCTCCAAAGATACCAGCAGAGATGTATGCTAGAACTGTTAGCAATATTGCAGACAATATTGCAGCTACAGCAAGAATAATTAATAACATCATATTTGGAAATATTGATACGTTTGGAAATGCATTTGAACGAGCGCAACAAAATGTAAGAGAGCTTTCAAAAATAAATATAAACACGGCAAAAGTCTTCCAAGACACAGCAAAAGAAGCGGCAAGAATTTCTACCAACAGACAAAGAGAAGAATACATAAGATAAGTTGCTGTGCAGCAATCTATTCAATGAATAATAGTAAAACAATATCGGCGACTATCACTCATTAAGAGCTGCGATCATTGTAACAGTGTGTGTGCTATATTTCTCTTTCACATGAGCCAATATCATAGTAGAAGTTTAATCGACTGATAAGCTGCTAACGCCATTTCTCGCGAAAGATAACTATCTCATAGCTAGATATTCTTCTTCACTCCATGCTCGCTTGAATGGCAATATCTTTCTTGTACGTACAGAAATATCCCACCAACTCACGAGACCTTTGCATCTTCTGCATCGAAGCTCTACTCTGGAATTATTCATAATAAAAAATTCTATCTTAGAATTCGTCATGTCGATATCACAAATGCAGTTTTTGGGCCATGACATTATCTTATTATCTCAACATCTTCGGTAGTAGGTTATGGATCAATTAAATGCGCTGCAAATGATCTATATGAATTCAGTTAGCAAAGTATATTTGATATTCTTTGTACATAATTCTAGCAAGACAATACGCTTCTAACCAACTCGCTGATGGTATTTGCATGGCCACGCGTACCATCAGCTGCAAGTTGAACAGTTTAATCAGCCTGGGCACTTTGTTAACGTTATATATCAAGATGAAACAGAGTTATTGGTACTAATGATGCATGGTTATGAATGAAAAGAATCATAGTGTCAGTACCAGATGAGTTGTACGAAACAATCGAATACGAAAGAGAATCACGTAAATTCAAAACTGTACCTGAAACAGCAAGAGCTATATTAGCTGAATTTTTTAGAGACAAGATTGACTAGTACCTGAGACAGACTTCGTTTTGTAAGCTTTCCGCAGCTGGGGTATAAATGATAATAACATTACTGATTTCCCTGGAGTTTACAACTTTTTTATTCGATAATGTGCATTATATAGTTGGTCATTAGGCATACCCGACTAGCATTGCAAATAGCCGATGGCGGGACGATCTCCCGCCGCCAAGTCTTTGTCTAAAGTATGAGCTGTTTCATTCATAGACATGATTCTTAGAATGCTTATACGCGGTTAAACTTTTGATTTGTTCGAATACTTTATATTTTACTTTCTAAAAAATATGATACAATATTCTGGCAAACGCGCTGATGGTATGTGCTCGAACAAGCCATGCCGTCAGTTGTGTATCGAACAGTTTGATCTTAAGCAATCAACTCTATTCATTCCATGTGAATAGCTAACGCATAGATCTTCGCTCTTCTTCAAACCATTGCCGCTTTGGTGACGTAGTCTTCTTTCTAGTGGGGCGATCCATCCACCAAGTCAAAAGACGGTTGCACTTGCCGCATCTCAATTCTATTCTTGAACTATTTATCTTAAAATATTTTATCGGATTTGAGTTGTTATTGCGTCGTTTACTATCCGACTTACATACGCAATCTTCTGTTTTTGACATGTGTGGCTTTTTGAATTGTGAGATCATGAGAAGTGCATTAATTCCAACTAGTAGCCGGTTCGGTCTAAATAATCAGCTATTTCTTCAAAAGTTGAACCAGAATCGTTAAGTTGAATGACTGTATCTTTATCAATACCAGCGCATTTCAACGCACGTAAGGCACACTGTAATCTTCTTGCTGCATCAGATCTGTGTTTGCCGTTCCAACCGTAATATGACATGATGACACCAATAGCACATCGTCCGTTAAGTCCGTTAGAATACTGATTTTTTATCTGGTCAAACTGCTTTCCGTATGTTCGTAGTATCTGTGCAATAGTCATTTCTTGCTTTAATAATAGTTGTTGACCCATGGATGTACTGTCATCAATAAACTATTTAGATGCTATATCTGCTAGATTAAGCGAAAATACATTACTTAAATATTTCATAATTGTTTATTGAAAATCAAAAAATTAGATTCAGCGAGATCGTTACTCTATTTAGATATGTATAATTTTCGAATAAATTGATAGTCAAATAAATGTATTATAAGAGATCTTAAATGATCTATATGAATCCGATGTAAAAACTATTTTATTTCATGTTGCCCAAAAATGAAGCTATCTCTATTCACAATGTACTATATGATCTAAAGTGATAAGAAAATAAAGTATGTAATATATATAATTAGTTACATAACTAGATCCAGAAATTCACATGGTGAGACCGACTTCTTTCCATATAGTAAACGATCGAGCAATGAGAGCAATGATGACTAAAACACAAGCACTCACAGCACTCTTCGTCATGGTCATGGGAGTAGTCATGATTTTACCAAGTAATCTAGCCATCGCCTCCCCGGAAGGTGGTGGCTCCACAGATGGTGGTGGCTCCACAGATGGTGGGTCAGATCAAGATCAAGAAGAACCGACTGAACCGCGGGAAGTACCGGAAGAGCCTGAAGTACCAACAGAAGAGCCAATTGATCCATGTCTTGAAGATCCAAACGCAGTCGGATGTGGGTCAACAGAACCAGTTGATCCATGTCTAACAAACCCAAGTGCTCCAGAATGTAATCTAGCAGACCCATGCGAAGAAAATCCAGATCTACCAGAATGTCAACCACCACCACCGC
>JBKPHJ010000257.1:0-2471 GCA_046729835.1 Thermoproteota archaeon | reverse complement strand
GAGTGTGATTCTAAAATAGCGAAGGTTTCTGAAGATAAGATGCGTGAAATTCTTAATGAGGTAAGAAAACGGCGAAGACGTTCCCAAAAGAAGGAAGAAAAGGCACAGAATGAAGAAGAAAGCCCTATTTCAGCGGTCAAGTAATTGATAATCCCTCATCTTTCTACTCGGTCTAGTCGTGAACTATTTGAATAACAACACGGCTCCTGATAGGCCGGGGAAAATCTGGACTATATACAAAGATGATAGACTATATGATATACTCTTTACATCCAAAATGTAAACATACACTGATAATAACATTATCCGATGTAAAAGAATTCAGAAGCTGTACTGTATGCAATAAGATGGATTTATTATCTAAAAGTGATTTAAGAAACCATTTAGTTGATCAACACACCAACTTTCTAATGAAAAGTAGCACTATGAAATAATACTCGCACAATAGCATGCCAAAAGAGATCTTGCAGTTGCTGGTGACTCCACAAAAGAACAAGGATTTGGCGTTGAAAATTAGAGTATTATTTACCGTCATTGATTTTACTTCTATTTATTTTGCTATTCTACATGATGATCATGAATTCGTAGAACCTAACTGATTTTATGTTTACAAATTCGAGCATTCCGTATCTAGATAGTTCTCGACCAAATCCACTGATTCGCTTTTGTAAAGACACTAACAAATCTATTCGATTCTCGACAGATGAAGGCATTGGCTTCCTGTATCTCCCTGCTATCCAGTTAATCCTTGAGGACTAGTTAATCCTTGTGGACCTGTGGAGTCCCGTGAGCATTTCTTCAGGGAGTACCATGAATTAAGGATTAAGGGGAAATGAGAATATAATTTATAATATCCCTTCTATAAAGACACATGGACATTTCTCCCCAAGATATAAATGCATGGCGCAAAAAAATCGAATTGATAGGAATCGATATAAAAAGCCTAGAACAAGATGCAGATCCAAGCCGCCTTAAACTTAAGACAAAATTCATGAATCGACATTTCATAAATGAACTGGATAAAATAGGTTTACAACTCATACATATTACTGGAACATATATGGGTAGACTCAATGTGCTCTTAGAAGCAAAAGATGCATCTATCGGAGGACAAGCAAATACATAAAACAAACCGCCGTCACCTCGAGATAGAGATGGCCTGTAGCCAGGATGATCAGGTCTGTCGCAAATTAATAGTACTTTGAACAGTACTTACCGTACCTAATATAGTCCTTAGGACAAGGTAAACCTTCTTTGGTACACTCTGGATCTGTACTCTTTTTACTATTACTGCTACCGTCATCGTCACAGATTTCTCCAATTATTTCACATAAGTCTTTATCGTCTTGATGACCGACACAATATTCTTCAGGATTATCATTTCTATCATAACAACTTCCTGGATGAGATGGTAGATCACAGAGGATAAAGATGCTACATCATTTGATGATTTGTTTGATTCATTCAGATTATCTTTGATGTTTTGGCGTTAGCCCTATTATGGGAAATCAATCCAATTGTTCTGAAGAAGTATCCTATTTTTCTCTGGAGACCATATAAGGCAAAAGATGCCGATTTGCAGTTGAAGAAGTTTTAATATTTCAAATACTATGTCTTTAAAAGTGCGGAATTAATACTGGCTCAAAAGTTACTGATTTAAACTTTTGACCGAGTCAATGCCAGAAGATTAAAGACATTCCGAGCGCATCGAAGACGTCAATGCAGGAAGTAGCATCTTTGTTTAGCAGACCTTCTCCATTCTCTACCGCAGTACGTAGCGAAGTAATGAGCTTGCATCTTTATATACTCTCTAAACGGTTGTTACGACGGGTGAGGTAGAAGTAAAAGGTTAATACCTCCCCCCAGTAAACATACTAATACTGTTTTGCCTTTTTCAGTAAGTTGAGTCCTGTTCGCATAGTAATATGGATCCTTTATGCCGACGAGGCGTCCATATTGGTAACATAAATTCTCCCAGTTTATACCGCTTGTCTGACGGCGTTCTTCATAGTATAGCTTCTGACCGTGGGGCGCTTCCTCAAATCCTCCGTTACTAGTGAAAAGATTAACTTATTGCCGACGTCGGCAAACAAGTCGCTTCAGAACCTTATTTGTATTTAATAAAACAAAGCGATTAATCTATTTCTTTTACTTCAACGAATCAAGCTTGAAATGAAGCTCGACAATGCTGCAACAAAGGTTAAAATATCAATCTGCACAGCGTTGTTACTAACTGCAATCTTAGTTCAGTCAGTTCCAAAAGCGGTTGCTCAAGAATGTGTGGAAATAGCTGTAATGTCATGCGAGGACTTGAGCTTGAGCCAAATCTGGTAAATCTAGGATCTATCTTTGTCAGAGAAGATAGAACTATGCCTGAATATAGACTGTACTCCATTAATGATGTACATCCGGGAATGGTACGTGTACCAGCTAACGCAACAAACGGTGTATCAGTAGCAGTAGAAATATGG
>JBKPHJ010000256.1:0-1363 GCA_046729835.1 Thermoproteota archaeon | reverse complement strand
AGCATGCCTTGTTCCCGGCTAATGGACTCTGTGACTTCGGTTGGGACTTCAGTTCCGGCTGCTGGGCTAGTATCTTCTTCTTGCTCTTGTCCTCCATCTTCTGACGACCCATCACTCTGTTGTTCATCTCCACCATCTCCTCCAGCATCACCACCACCATCTCCTACAGCATTACCACCATCGCCTCCACCACTGTCACCACCTCCTCCCTCATCAGATGAGGCCTTTGCTTCTCCGTTGCTTATCATGATAAAGGAAACGACTGAGTAGCTTAGCATGAAAAATGCTAAGGTTAGGCTTAGAATCAATGTCAAGCTGCCTGCCTGCTTTAGCATAATGTTATCTAGAACATGAACTTATTATACTTTTAGTACTTCTTGTAGGAATGTATTCCAGATTTTACTGTCATTTGGGTATTTGCTGAATTTACAATTTCATACAACTTCATTTGGATTTAGAAAGATCCAGCACATCCATTACCGTTTCTGCCCTACCTGCCGACTAACGCCAGATGGTCTTTGCGTTTGAACTTGACAATACATCTGTCGTCTTTTGGATCCTATGTTAGCGTGCAGTCTACGTTGCCTGTAAGGGTTAACAAAGTATTTGCATCGCTATAAGTTATTGTTACATCGTCTCCGCAATCCTCACTTATTCCCATCACAACATCAACAGGGAGATTGCCTTCAGCATCATTACATAAGCCTACATTTTCACCGCCGCTTAATGAATATGTGCTTCCATCAGTAGTTCCAAATGTAAGTACACCTTCTCTGATTATACCGATGCCGGTGACGGACAAAGTATAGGTTCCAGATGTTGTTCCATCACTTTGTGCTGAGAATTCCACTGAAAATGTTGAGTGAAATGAGGCCCTCAGTTAAATCATATATATCTTCTTGAAAAAGAACAAAAGGACTATCCGATGTATCCTTTGTACTGCTTGATGAAGCTGACTTCTTTCCACCAGGACAGCAGCAGGACGCAAGAGATGTTTCAGAGATACATTGCCAAATCAAATCCTTGGATAATAATGGTATCAACTCCTAATGCACCTAATGGTTTGTTCGAAAGAATAGAGAAAGAACAAGAAGAAATCTGTCTGTATAAGCGTCTTTTCCTAGACTACACATACGGCCTTGATAGAATATACACAAGAGAAGAAATAGAAAAGGCTAAAGCCTCCCCATCTTTTGAAAGAGAGTACAATCTGAAGTATCTTGGTCTAATAGGAAATGTGTTTCATACCAAGGATATTGAATCAGCGATAGAAAAGGGGAAGAAATACAATCCTGATATTATTAACATGTATACCAGGAAATCATTGGGAATAGATCCAGGGTTTGGCTCTTCTCCCTTCGGC
>JBKPHJ010000255.1:0-4508 GCA_046729835.1 Thermoproteota archaeon | reverse complement strand
ATTGGGATTCGTTCTCCATTCTTTGATAAGCGAAAACAGATTCGACAACCCGAGATTCCAGTTGTCCCACCGGTTATTGTGTATTCCCATGACGATCTACCAGCATGGAGTGAACTGTTTGAACAAACTGAGCATGAGATTATGATACATGGCATTACGTTGGAAAGTCTGAATCACGTTAGAACCAGTATTGAAGCTGCAGCCAAGCAAGATAAGAAAGTCAGAGTTTTGGTATGTAATACAGATACCCCATTTATGGATGGAATTGAAAAGTTGGTGGTTTCAACTTCGACTACGAATCGAATTCAATCTGCTGTTGACATGCTTTACCAGACGCGTAGTAGTTTGGGAAGTAATGATATGCGTAATCTCGAAATTAAGTGGCATCGAGAAATCCCAACGATGAGTCTAGTAATACTAGATGAAGTCATGCAAATAGAAGCTTATCCATACAAGACACCACAAGATAAACGCAAGATATTCAAGATATATCGAAAAGACCATATGGAACTCTTTGAAGTCTATCGGAAAGCATTCGGAAATCTTTGGGATGATGCTAGTCTCGCTCAGACAAGTACTCCCCGATAACAGTCCGTGCAGTCTCCGCTACTGTTGCTAATCTACGCTTCTTGCGTTCAAGATCTAAGTCATTATACATTTCATCTGTCATGGCTACTGTCACTTTTTTCATTGCCATATGTATACGTCTATAAACTTCCATAGCAAGCTTTATAAATCTAATGCTGGTAATATAGTATGGATGGCAATAGATGGCAATAGATGCTAGAAAAATACGTGGACTTGAAATAGCCAATACAATCGGCAACCGGAGTGCTGTAGCCGTATCCATCAAACGACTAAACAAACTGGCATACAAAGTCAAATCACAAACTAATCCCGATCAATGGTATAACGTAATTAACTCATACGACAATGGATGGACATGCGAGTGTCTAGACTTTGAAAATCGATTCGTACATTCGCATATGCAATGCAAGCACATTCACGCAGTTCAGTTCAGTAAGTTGCTTCGCAAGAAGATCTATCAAGATGCAATTCTACAGCCATTACAAGCGCTTCAAGAAAAAGAAGTCAATCCGGCAGCGATTCAACTGGGTCAGATTGTATGTCCAAAGTGTTTCAATCCAACATATCAAAAGTTCGGGATACGTCATAACAAATATGGAGATATGCAGCGCTATGTCTGCAAAGCATGTAACCATAGATTCGTTGTTAATCCAGCATTTGAGAATGCAAAAGCATCCGCTAAAATAATAACAGCTGCAATTGATTTGTATTTCAAAGGCGTATCATTTCGAAAGATTAGTGATCATCTCAAGCAGTTCTACAGCTTTGATATCCATTGCTCAAATGTATGTCGATGGATCACAAAGTTCACTAACGTTGTACAACCATATGTTGACAGTCTGGTACCAAAACAAATCTGTGGGGTATACCATGTAGACGATATGTTACTCCATGTTAGAAAAGAGAAGAATAATGAGCTTCAAACAAGAGAAAATCATACTCGCCATAAATTCGATAATCATTATTCATGGCTATGGAATCTAATGGATTCAAAAACCAGATTCTGGATTTGTTCTACATTAACTCAAAAGCGTGATACCGTATCTGGTATTCAAGTACTAAAAGATATGAAGAAACGAGCACCAATGCCAAAAGCATTCGTGCATGATGGCTTGCCGACGTATGATGAAGCATACCGAAAAGAATTATACAATCTGCAAAACCCGCGGGTACAAAATATCCGTAGCGTGTCGATAAGACATGAAGGCTTGAATGCAAGAGTAGAAAGATTGAATGGAACTGTCAGAGATAGAGAAATCGTAATGCGTGGCCTGGACAAGCAGAAAACAGCACAAGATTTGCTCGACGCCATGAGAATACATTACAATTTCATTAGACCACATATGGCTTTAGAAAACAAAACCCCAGCCGAAAAAGCCGGAATCAAATTGGAATTGGGTCAGAGCAAAGTTGAGACATTGATGCGACTAGCAGCTATCAACAAGAATAACATTGCTCAATTGTTGGGATTTCGCATTAACAAAGTCAAAGTCAACAAGCAAGACAGTTACATAGAGATCAAACCCAATGGATGGTTAGACAAGAGAGAATGGCGAGAGATTAATGAGATACTAGTAAAGAATGGATTTGAGTGGAAATCATGCAGTATTGATAGTTGCTGGATCAAACAGACTATCTAGATGTGTACGATGCAATTTTAGCCGTGTTTCAGTATTCTTTTCCAACTTAGTCAAGAACTGCTTAGTGGCTTGTTTATCGTCAAGTCTATCTCTAATGAACCAAATTTGCGGTTGCTTTCCATCAAGACCCACAGTTTGATCCAATCCAAATTCTTCTATGTATTTGATGGTAAAATAACCAATCTCAGCGACTTCTTTCATATTCATATTTGGATTCCATACATGTTTCTGAAAGATCTTGGCATAATGCTGACCGCTTCCGATTGCAATACATCCATCTATGGTCCGTGGCCAACCATACGCGGAAATGTGGGTTAGTGACGATTTTTTGTTCGAAAAGCCGACAGCTACCAGAAGATGGAAGTTGCTCTCATTTTGAAATTTATGTCTCTTATTGGTATTATATACGATTTCAGCTAATCTAGTGATGATGTTGTCGTATTTGATTGCTTTCTTGTTATTTTTGTTCGTGTTGACATAATCCATTATATAACCCCGGAAATATTCGAATGTGTTAGTAGACCCAGAAGATCCAATTATAACATGTCTTAAATCGCCAAATAATTTCTCACGGTAATCAAAGTCAGCACCGTAGTCGAGTGTGACTTTCTTATCGGAGATCAGAACTACACCATCTTTACATCTAGCGCCGAGAATGAATGTCATTGGATGTTCTGTATCCAGATCTGTTAATGTGTGTTCAAGATGGCTGATGTCTTGCAAGACATCTATATCGAGTTAGTGTAACAAGCTATAAAGTTTGACCACCCGACTTGCAACACTTTTAGCTAGTTTTCAACCGGAGTGCAACATGTTAGTAAATCAACCGAGTATGCGACAGAAATGTATTGCAGGCTCTTAACTTACCGGGTTCTAGCCCAACGTGTTAACTGTCGGGTCATAACAAGTTATAAATTGTTAACGCGTTATAGCTTTAAACAAATTGACTGATAGAGATGCAGATGATTTTGCTGATTTTCTCATTGAATTTGGAACTGCAGCCGCTACAATCGGTCCCATGTTAATTTTTCTCGGAAAACTGCTGCGCACCGGCTCAATCAGTAAAGATGATGCCATGAGCATGATTTTTCCATTACTATGGCCAATTCTCCCAGAATTCATGCGCTGGGCAAGACAGCAACGATATATTTAGATAGTAGTATTTACTGTATAAACTTTATTATAGATGACTCGTATAGAAGATATCAAGAAGTTGGCAAATGAGTTTATGGGGTTACAAGTGCGTTTCTTCTCCGAAATGCAATCATTGGACCAAGATGAATTTATTGAATTCATGAAATGGTTTGGGAATCGGCCACAGAATTTAGTCATTAAGAACTTTGCCAAAAGTCTTTTCAATGATCAATAGCGTCGGGTCATGAACTTATTATTTTAGCCTTTTCTTCCATTAAGTCAGTCTTACTGGCGTTAAACTCATTCTTGAGCCTAACAGTTAATTTTGAGAGATCACTTAGCGACCACTTGTCAACTTTCCAATAGCCTGGATTTTCTTCTGTAACAGCAATATCCAGTAGCAGATGCCGAGCATTATTTTTTATTTTATCCCCACTAGTGTAGTAGAAATAGCGGAACCCCGATTTTTCTTTGATAGAAGAAGTTTTCATTTCTAAATATGATATTAAATCGTGGTATGAAATCTCAATATCGGGATAGCCTGTCTTACCAAGTCTCTTGACAGACAGCGGTAGCTTATTCATCTCGTTAACTATTGTTTCTTCAATCCGTCTGCCAACTTCGTTGACACGATTGCCTTGATATCTCGAACGTGTAGAAGCAGATGTCTTTAGAAATTTTTTAAAATTCCACTCAATATGTCTATGAATTTCTTGTCTGACTCGTTGGATGAGTTTATTGGAATTACATCATAGCCTGTTGACAACTTTACTATTAACGCAAAATCGACTCTACCGAGTTCTTTTGAAAGACCGAAGACACTTTGGAGTAGTTTCTCTTTTCTGACTGCCAATCTTTATTAAATCAAAGTATCTTCATCGCCTTGTAAATATTGCTCAATATTTCCAGAAATTTGTTCATGAGCAACTTTGATGTATTGGGGATCTATCTCTGTCCCGATATAATTCACTTTTAGACGAATACAAGCTAACGCAGTAGTGCCTATTCCCATAAATGGATCATATACGAGCATGTTTGGTTTAATTCCATGTAATTCAACACAACGTTGGGTTAACTTTACTGGAAATACTGCCGGATGCGGGCGGCCTTCTTGAATGGTCGCATGTGGCATAAGCCATACATTGC
>JBKPHJ010000254.1:0-7201 GCA_046729835.1 Thermoproteota archaeon | reverse complement strand
CCTGGATCATGATGAAAACAGGAGAAATTTCTACAATAATAACAAAATCCGCATTGTTGACAGATTGGCTTTGAAAGTGTAGGAAGAAATTCAGAAAGGCAGTTGAAACATTTCATTTTTTCTCATATCAATTCCAAATGGTAACCATCAGATTTTATAATCATACTTTGAATATGCATGCAACCACTTTTAACAAAAATGTAAACAGCCGTAAACGGGTCGTAACAGCCAAAAGAAGCACAATATGGACTCGGCTCGTTATTTGCATAGAGTCTCTGAAAAACCTCTTCCCGCGGCTTCTGCTCACTTCAAAATTTCTGTTGCAGGTGCCGATCTGGGACTAAATTCGGGCTTTGACTTTCAGGAAATTATGCCAGACAATCATCTCTTGGATGTGAAGAAATTTTGAATTCTAACACAAGATTTAGTAGAATGGATATAAAATAAATCATTCAACATTATTCATGTCTAACAAAGACCTGAGAAGATGGATGGCTTCGATGGCAATGTCAAAGGAGGAGATAGAAAAGTTTCTTTCTGTTCCAAGGATTGCGAGAATGGCAACAATCAACAACGGAAAGCCACACGTAGTTCCTGTGTGGTATTACTATGACGGAACTAGCATTAACGTGACGGTCACCAAAGATACGAGAAAGGCCAAGAACTTGAAAAAAAATCCAAATGTGTCTATTGCGATAGATGTCATCGAGGGAGAGCCTGAAGATATTTCATTTCTTAATGGCAGAGCTGTAATAATCGAAGGGGTGGCCGAGATGAGAGACGACATAGATGGTTCATTTGCAAGAAGGATGTATGAAAGATATGTTGGTAAGAATGCATTAAACACTCCAATGGTTCAATTTAGTATAAACATGCCACGACAAGTATTGGTTATTAGACCAATGAAAATTATGTCTTGGGATATTTCTAAGATTTCTAATAGGGAACCATGAACGCGTTTTATTGGTGATGCTGGAGGATAATTATTTTCACTCTATACATTATTTTCAATATGAATGATTGATTGGATATTGAAAAAAATTGAGAACATTTCCAGAGCAGTTGGTTAAGACTGCTCTATACGATCTCGTAATTCTTGACTATGACTTCCATAATTTAAGTTCAAATTCAAGAAAATTCCATTTTCTTTATCCTCAGCCACCAGGGAGAGGAGCAGATCCAATGATATTGCCACCTCCGCCACCTCCTACACCTCCTATACCTCCTACACCTCCTACACCTCCTGTGGATGGCACCACCATGCCGGATATCCCAGCAGCAGGCGACTGTGATGTTGTTATTACTTTTCCATTGCCAGGATCCACTGTTACCATACTCAGATTTTCAGTACTATCTGGATCTAAAACAAACACTCTATACACAAGTCCACCATCTCTTTCTGATTCAAGAAAGGTTCCAATGGCCAGAGAATTGCTATTGTTATCTCCTACTGATTTAATAGCAGCTGTTGTTGCATCATTTAATGTAGTATTTATTTTCGAAACTAGAGTCTGTACTACTAAAGGTAACGTCTTTACAGAAGATGATGGGGCGGGCTGTTGTTGCTGTTGCAGAATATTAGGAGGGAGAGGAGATGAACCGGGGGGAGGAGTAGCAGGTGAGGGAGAGGATAACGATGGAGATTCCGGAGGGGGTTGTTGGAGCTGTTCCTGTTGTGCCTTAGCTTGATTTGCAAAAGGAAACGACATTAACATTCGTATCTCTTCGCTATGTCCAGCCATTGCAGCTGCCGAAATGGAAAAAAGGAAAACAAGAGTAGATACGATAAGTAATGACGGCGACGATAACGATATTAGGCCTTTTTGTTTTTTCATCTTCCTTTTCATTGTAACAACCTAATATATTTCAATAACTTGTTAGGATGGAGTTTAGCACGTTATTCGATATGACAATGGAGTTACATCCGATCATATTTTAGCAAGCAGATCGTATCCTAACAATTTTGATTTTGCTGGAATAGAAGTTGAAGGCTAATCTCAGAAATGAGCGTTACTGGACAGACTGAGTTAGAAAAGACAACTAGTTGTATGTGAAAGGCAATCAAGTCGAAAATCACTATTCGAAATCAATTCTGTAAAGCGATATGTAACTGGCAAATAACCGATGAATACAAAAAAGTATATGCAACAATTTTACCTTACAGACTTGCTTATATTTCAACTTCAGCTTGCATAAGCAGCTTAAAGACATAGCTGATAAAGAGACTTATACTATCCGGGTACATTTGATGTTACTATGACCGGCAAAAGAACTAGAGTGTATATCTACTACAATATGGGAATCTGATACTTGGCTATCTACACGAAAAAATTACGTCTGAAAGACCAGTTATCAAGCTATACTATTGTACTCATACGCAGCCACATCAACATAGGAATTCTGGAGACTTTCTTTACCACATTGAGTCAATTTAGAATTTATTGATCCTATGGCGACTATCGAGGAAGTCTTCAATTCTTTCACTGGTACGATCTGCCCCTCAGTAGCTTTGACAATCGGAAACGATGCGCAATGTTTGGCTAGAGCTATCCTAAACTGTTGAGATCGGTCATACATCATAAATACCCCACAAGCTCTCCACAGTACCTGTTACTGCAGTTGGGCTCGTATATAGTTAAGATAGACTATCCATATGGTGTAAACAATCAGGACGGATCTCAAAAGACTCAGACCTTGTATAGATTGTTCTCTTTCTTCTCTGATCCGTAATAGCTCTTTCTTAGCTTCACTTATCCTTACTTCAAACTTCACATTTTCCCGAATGAGGGATCGATTCTGATTCTTTATTAAATCATATTAGCTCAACATTTCAAGAAGATTTTTCTTAATGTCTACCCCTTTTTCAGGATTTTTTGCCAGATCAAAAATGTCACTCACCTTTAGTCGAATATTTTCACTGGTTTTAATAGCTATGGTGCGAAATAAGCAACATAGAAGTATTCTTTGATCGGGGGAAGTGGTTTTAGAGACACCATCGAACCGAATAGCCTCCAACCTGAGGCCACAGTCTCGCTTTAGAGAGTAGCGCATTGACAAATTTAGAAGCGTTAGTTGTAGTTTGTAAGGGCCGGAAAAAGAATATTACATTCTCATCGTACTTCTGTCAATTTGCATACTGTAGCTGTAAACCTAGATAATCGAAATAGAGAACATGGTTACCGAAAAATATGCTCGTGTGGTAAATCCCTCAGCATCCCGGATCTACTTAAATATGATAGAAAGATACCTGTATTCCATGCCTGCCCTTGTGATTATTGCCGTTACTGTATTCATGGGCATGATGTCTGCAGTCGGCCAGCAAGTGAACCAGCCACAAGAGCTACAACCATTTACCAGTCAGATGTCTGGTACAGAAGAAGTCTAGCCGGTAGACACCACAGCAACTGGAACAGCGGAGTTTAATTTAGGTACTAACGGCATAGATTATCAAGTAAGTGTTAGTGGCATATCTGGGGTTACTGCTGCTCACATACATTCAGGTAATGTGGGTGAAAACGGACCTGTAATCGTTACATTATTCAAATCAGATACCCCATCAAATCAAACCAATGGTGTCTTGGTAAAAGGAACAATTACCGCAGCTGACCTTGAAGGTCCTATACAAGGGAAACAAATCTCAGACCTAGTTTCTGCTATGAGTAGCGGGGAAACCTATGTAAATGTTCACACTTGTATCACTTGTATCAGAGTTTGGCCCAGTCTAGTCTGCTTAGCAGATGACCAGTTTTTGGTAAAATCTCTCAGACAGGAGGATTCAGGCATTGCACATTTCAGACTGAGAACCGAGCGCGATGTTCCATATAGTGCATTGATTATGCTAATCCCAAATTTAGGGTCACCTTCAACCTAATCTATCAAGTAACACATTTATAATGCTCATACGAACTCTTTTCAGTGAAATTATTCTTGGAAAAAAATAAAAAATTGACAGTAGCGTCTGCGTTGGCTATGGTTTCAATTCTGGCTTTATCGGTTTTTGTTTCCCCTACGTTCAATCTGGCGGTGAAGGCACAAGGCGAAAAACAGGCTTCACCACCGACGGCGTCAGAACTATTAAAACTCAAGGCTCTTACCGAAAAAGTTAGAGAATTGGGCAATAGCACAGGTCTAAATCTCACTCTTCCTCAAGGTGGTAACCTGACAGAGCAGTTAAGCACTCTAATGCAATCCGCTTCATTTAGTAATTTGACAAAACAGCTTCCAGAGGAACTATCCAAGCTGGGACTCAACTTAACGAATATTAAAGATCTCCAGCAGGAGCAGGGTGCCACTCTACAAGGTCTTATCCAGAAGCTTCAAAATCTGACAAGTAGTCGCGGCGCATAATAAGGATTAGCAGGAATCTTCCTTCTGTTTTTGTTGTTTTTGTTGAGTACATCCTTTTTGGATTTTCTACGTAGTACGTACAAAGTATCTTCATGAGCTCACACTTTTTGCGTTTGATGGCTAACTAGTACACTATTTTTTTGAAGGTTCCCAACTTTAGAAACCGTGTATTACCTATCTAATTTTATACATGAGATACCCATAGGCGGATCCATAATTACAGAAAAAGCTAAAGCCGTGCATTGACTTAACCCACTCAGATACCATTATGGCTATGCAATAAAGCAAGCTCGCAAATGATCGATACCGCGCTATGTGTTCGAGATTCTGAAGGTTAGAGAAACTTCAAATCAATTCATGTTGGATTACAAACGAGATCAAAGTTTGTTCTGTCAGGTTTAGCATACTATATATATAGTCCAGAATTCTATTAAAGGTATGATAAAGGGTATCATTGCTATCTTTCTAACCACTGTTGTAGGTTTGACAATAGCTGCCTTGTCTTTGGAAGATGCGCAGGCTCAAGTTCAACCAGTAAAGTGTCAGACGGGCGCTCTTATCGGATACGGCGGCGTTATATTTGGAGTTTCAAACGTATGTACAAATGGATATACCATAAACGTAGATCTTGCCACTAATTATAAACCAAAGGAAGGCTGGGTTTTCAATGCTTGGCTAGTGGACGATAGTTATGGAGGATCAGGCTATGCGCTTGGTATGGGTAAGATTTTAAATTCCGGAACCTTATCATTTAATCAAATTCAGACTAATGCAAGAACATGGACTGACATAACAGTTACTCAACAGCCAGCTGATTCTCTTAGCCCATTACCATCTTGGTCAAATAGCGCGGCGCAGACATGGTTAGCACCACCATTTGGTCAATAATCCTTGTACGCCTATAACATCTGAAATCTGACGCGAAGAAAGTAGAAATTACAAAGTAGAAAGCCCCACATTTTTTGAGATAGTTGAAAGAGAAGTCAGGGTTCAAAGTGTATTAGCACCCTCATCCGTTGAATTAGACTTTTTGCAAGGTTGATCACCCGGGCTCCACATCCCTTTCTTTTGTTATAGCCAGATGAAATCCTTTGGGCGGTTAAAGGATTTCGTATTTTAGGTTGTAATCTTAGAAGTTTTTTGTATTTGTATTTGGAAATGGAAATAGCTAAATCAGAATCAATTAAAGCCATCGATCTCGAATCTACCGGATCGAATCTGCTGCTATGTGCGGGTTTTCTTTCGCTATGATACGCCGTATATGTACAATCTTATTCTCAGATAGTAAACAGCAACTTTGCAACAAGTACAAACCACTTCTAGGAAAAAATGGGTCAGAGTAGAATATGCAAGATGCTTTGAAGTTAAGAGGAGCGAAAGCAGGCTTGTTATCCCGAGTCAGCTTCAACATCTACTCCGATCCAGGGGGAGCAGATGGCAAAGCAGCTGATGCGCTTTATCTACACAAACTTTGAATCTTTTTGACAATTATTCTAATATGAGTTATAGTAATGATGACCTCAGGCGGGTTCATCCGCAGTAGTTATTATCCATTTTTTCTATGGCAACAGCGTAGAATTAGCCCGTAGCTCCCAAGAATCAGAAAAAGAGACATTTAACGAAAGCGATCCAGAAACGATACTAAAAATGCGATTGGTGAAAGATGAGATCGGGTTACGCCAAAAGCTTGCTCGAATATGCGAAGGTCGCTATCTAAATGCCGAACAATCTTAGTCTGAAAAAGTCAACGTTAAAGAAGCATTGATCTGCATCAACTAAATCTTTGAGTCTAAAAGGAGCAAGCATAGACACGTCAAGACATTAAGAGAGCTCCTTGCAGAGTTTCGGTGATCTTCTTAATCTCGCAAGTAGCTGAATAGCCTACCTTGTAATAGCAAATCTGGTCAGCTGCTCCCCTTACTTTGAAGAACGTGCGTGTACCTTGAAGAACACAAGTATCGAAGGAGGAGTAGTACTAACAGTATTGAACAAAGTATCATCATCTGGGAGTAAAAAGGTACTAATCACAATAGATTATTAATCTAATACTCTATATACGATCATTCTCTTTAGTCAAAAAAAGGGAGCCTCAATGAATCAGCTTTACCACAAGCTTGGCATGAAGCAGGGACCTCAGAAGGCTTATAATTAGCAAAACATCTTTTGCCAATGCATAAAATATTGGCAATACGCCACCACGCCAGCATGTCTACTATGAACAAACATACTGCTGATGAATATGGTAAAAGACACTTTGGAACGCACAATTACGTGATACGACCTGGTATTTTCTGTCTATCAATCAATTAAAAACCCAAACCCAAATAATCTTTATGTCGAATTTGGTACTTCTTTCGCAAAGCCACTAGATCGAATGGGTAAGATTACAAGAGATTGAAAGAAGACAAAATGGATATTGACTGACTCATATCTTGGAGAAGTGTCTAGATCATTCTAAGATAGATACGACTTTAGTCCGGGAAACAGAGTTTTAACGAACCTTTACCACAGGCTTTGCATCTGGCTGAAAGTTCAGAGGGCTTAATATTGGGGAAAGATCTATTCTTGTAAATATCAAGACCGAGTAGAGTCAGATTTTTTAAATCTATTTTAGAATAAAATTTTCTTTCTTTATATTCCATCAGTCCCATGAGCGCGGGAGTATAGTATTCGCAATTTGTATTTGTGCAACTGCATTCTATAGCTACTACCCTAGGATCATTTTTATTATCGAACCATTTTTTTTCATATGACTGATATGCATTGACATGATTTTGTATACCCCTTTCAAGAGAAAGTTTAAGATTGTAAAGCACCAAGTCCTTGACTTTAGGTTCTAATCCTTTGATTGTCT
>JBKPHJ010000253.1:0-10302 GCA_046729835.1 Thermoproteota archaeon | reverse complement strand
CCAATAAATGTACCTTTTGTCATGTTGTTATAGAATCGTTCATAGAATGTGGCATCCATCTCTGCAGTATCGAAGAATTCAGAATAGTATCGTAATCTCTTAGTTTCTTTGTCTGGATAAAATACTCCTACCCATCCTCCATCCTCTTCTGGTAGACTAGCGTAATTCCACCCTGAGCATCCTATAAGGAGCCTTCCCATATTACATACAGATGTTAAGAGGACTTTATCACTTAAGCATTATCGTAATATGTGCAAAAATGAAACCAGTAACCGTAGAACCGATTGAGAAATTATCAAAAAAAGATAATGGTTGTTACTGTACTATGATAGTACCAACTAAGAATGGATGCAGTGTACAGAAGTATGTATATTCTCCTGGTTCAGTAGGCATTGCTATTGGTTTGCTTTGTTGACCTCCAGCAACATAACCTGAATCGAATTTACCGTCTGGGGTTGCAGCTTTAGGGTCTCCAGAAGTTGCAGTATGAAGAGCATTGTCTTGATTATCCCATATTATTGTGCTACCTGGTGATACAGTTACCGGATCTGGCTTGTATCCTGCACCACTGGTGGCTGCTGCCGAACCAGCTGGCATAACTACAGTAACCGGACCACCTCCTCCTCCTCCACTCGCACCAGTAGCGTTCGTTGCATTCGTACCCTGTGCTAGTATTTCAGAAGGACCTATACCGACAAATGATATAGCCAAGAGGACAAATACCACGCTGTTCGCTGCTACTATAGATGTCTTGTTATGTTTTATTGAACTCATTAACAATTAACAGTCTTAAATACAATATAAACATTAACGACAGGATTGAGCATATTGCAGTTACACACTTATGTCTAGAACACTAAGTGTTCTCTTCTGTAATTGCTTTTGGTTACAATTTGATCTGATATCTCCTTCAGCTCCTTTTGTGTAACATTTTACTGATTACAGTGGTATTTCTATGTTATAGCACTAAAAGAAGCAAGAATAATAAATGCTTCATATTAATATATCTGCTTAGTGCTATATATCAATAACTAGCAGAGGATAAACAAGAGAAATAGTACACATGCTCGCAACTAATGATGTTACGAAATGATATTACTCAATACAGCTATCTTGTTGTAGACAAAATCCTCTGCTAGTAGTATACGGAATTTTTCAAATAATATGCATATGGTTCTCGAGAACCATTTTCACCAAATATTAGATCATTGTTATTATATATTGCTACGCAATTGAAAAGAGATAATATTAGGCATGTTTAGTCTTAGCTCGTTAGTCCATCTGATAATCATAAAAGTTATTTTTGTTGTTGAGTACGAGTTTCTAATGGTCGTTAGCATGTCGAATACGGTCAAGCACGTGATTGTAAAGTACGTGATGGTATTATCCAGTATATTGTTGTTCTTACATACAATTTAGGTTTTTATAATACCAATGACATTTTTAATGATATTTATATCTACGGAGAGGAATTTGACCGATTCTCGTCTCCCATGGAAAGTACAGAAGAGTCAATCATTCATTTCATAGACATGCCACTTAATATTACTGTACTAGAAGAGAAGAATAACAGAATTGATGAAGACATCTTAAACTCGACCGAGCTGACTTCAGATACTGCTTTTAAACAAGAGGAATTCAGGAGAGACTTTTGTGGGGGAATTAATTCAACTACTAGTGAATCTTCTGAATATGTTGTGGAATATATGCTTCCTCGTGATTGCGAAATGCCATTAGGCATAGCGGTTGATAGTGAAGACAATGAAGTGTGGTATGTATCTACAAAAAGAGGATTATTGGGGAAATATGACATAGGCAAAGATAAATTTGAGCAGTATTCCATTCCACAATGGAAGGCACGTGAAGATCCAAGAGGCTTTTCACAGGTATGGGATGTGAAAATAGATAATGAAGATGAGGATGATGAATCCAGTGATATTTGGTTCACTGACACTGACCAGAATGCTATATGGCGTTTCAAGAAACCTATCGAACAATTCGAAATGTACAAGATTCCAGCTCAGTCAGAATCATTTGGAACAACTTACCCCATAACTATCAATGTTGTTACTAATAAAAGTGCTAACGAAGATATCAATGATAAATCAATATTCTTTATTGGTACTTTCTTTCCATCGTTATGGTTTGCTCAAATCGGCAAGTTGAAAAATGGTACTGTAGATGGAATTCATGAAATTCAACTTCCTACAGAATATGGATTTAGTAATATAGACCCTTTATTTGTAACTTCAGGTTCATTTGCGTATGATGAGGATAGAAATTCCATATGGGTTTCTATGTTATCGTATTCAAGAAAGGGTCAGATATTTGAATACAATCTAGACAGCAAATCTTTTAATGTGTTTGGTTTGCCAGATGACATAATGAATGACTCTTGGTATAGTAGTAGGTGACAATGATACTGATGATAATGGCCAGGAGGATAGTAAAAATTTATGGATAACAAATCCTGGAACAAGCATATTCTACAACTATGAAATAAATGAACGAAAAATCATGAAGAGTGATGATGAAGATATACAAACAAGTGAGGTAGAAGACAACAAGAAAACAGCTTACAATGTAAGTATCGACAGATATACAACTTCAATGGCCTCACCCAAGATACTACCATCCTGGATTAAGAAAGCAAAGGATGGAACTATATGGTTTAATCAACAGCAGGGAAATAAGATTGCCCATTTTGACCCCGCTGAACAGTTGCTTGAAGAATATTGGATTCCTTCTCAAAATAAAGAATGGGGCACTTGCGACAATGAGGAGAAGGAATCTATCAATAAGAATCATAACATGACTAGAGGATGTGGAATTGCTAACGTACTGAATTTCGCCTTAAAGGAGAGTGATGAAAAGGAAGAAGATGAAGGTGAAAAGAATACTGTAGAGGAGGTATGGTTTACAGAATGGTCAGCAAATAAGATAGGAAGGATAGACACAGAAAAGGATCTCCCATTCAACATTGACATTAATGAACCTGATGAAGCCTTAATCATTAAGCGAGGAGAATCTGAAAATATAAAGCTGACTCTGACTACTAATGAGGAATTGATAGATCATGAATATCTGCAGAGTGAAGATGCAACAAGAGAATATAAAAAGACGAAATCATCAAAACTACTAGATCCAACTGTATATGATGACGACCTTATAACAATGACAGCAGCAGGAACATTTACTTCTACTGGATATTTCGGAAATTCTACTGGTTTCTTCGATGTTCCCATTCTTCTATTGAATCAGAACAAAAATAACGATCATGACGACGAAGAGGAAAATGAACAAGAGATATCATTTGTATTTACGCCATCAAAAGATATGATTCCTGGGGATTACACATTAATGTTAGGAGCTGAGGATAGGTCAGTTTCAGTTCTAAAAGCAGTTAAAATAAATGTGATTTAGGTTAAGGAATTTTTCCTGCTTCCTAGCTTTTTGCTATTTGTATTTATAACATAATTTCATGGAAGATTTTATAATATCAATTCAAGAATTTCTCTTAAAACTCTTAAACCTCTTTTCTGTGATGGAACATATTTTATTTATGCCTTCATTTAGTAAGTAGAACTGATTATGAAACTTAGAGAAGTATAGATAGGTTATCTACGGTCCAAGTCGTAAAGGAGCTTCTAGGGCTTAGCTGTTTTTGTGTCTTCCTATCCGGAATAACTAAAGATGATGTCATCCATCGTGTCAAGCAAATTGGAGATCTTGCCTATCATGTGCATCATGTGGGGAGAACTTCTATGGCTCTTATCATCAATAAATCATTGGATGACAAAATTATCCAGTCACTAAATGATTGCCTGAAACCTGCAACTGTTAGCAGCATCGCTGTTAGTGAACGATCTATATCTACGGAACCAAGCGAAACAGACCTTAGAATAATAAAATATATGCTGCTATCAGGTGCTAGGACGGAGATATCTGAAATTGCGAAAGAAGTTGTCATTTCTGAAAAGACTACAACAAGACGCCTTAACAGGATGCAGGAGGGACGGTTATTAGATTTCTCTATTCAGTGTAATCCAGCTGCCATGATAGGGTATATTCAATATGCTCTTCTAATAATCGTTACAAAATCCCATTATCGCAGTATCCTTGAACGTATGTACTCAGAATTTCAAGCAAATATCCTATACAGTCCTAGTGTAATCGATCCCGAAGATCGGTTGACATTTGTACTTTTTGGTGAAAATGTGTTCACAGTTGATTCAGTTCTGGCTAGGGTGGACTCCTTTGAAGGGGTCAAAAGTGCAGACGTATACATACTTACTAAATGGCAGTATTATGGCGATTGGATAATAAAGGAAATTGACAAAAGATTGTTACAGCTACCACTGACCATATGATAGAGTCTATCCTCTATTCTTAAATATACTTATGAACTGACCATATGGTAGATGGATACGCTAAATAGGACTATTAGAACTGATACTGTATATTTTCACAATACGCCAATTCCTCGTGTGTCTTTCTCTCAGAAGTTGTGAGACTTCTCTCTGGTAAATATCAATCTGGCAAAGATAAATGAGTACTAGTTCTTACCTTATGCTGTGTCCATTCCAGAATATCATAACTTAAGTGTACGTAGATATGCCTCCGTAGCATTTGACTGAAGGTAATAATCGTTGAAAGACAAAGAAACAAAAAAGAGCGAATAGATCATCGTTATTACTAGTGATATTACTATTATCAGTATTATCAACATTATAGTTTTTAATGGCATTGTCTTTTCTTCACTAATGCGAGATCATTAGATTTTAATGTTCTCATCGACTTAGATATTATATTCAGCGATTTAATGAACCAGTCTTTGCCTGCGTTTCGGAGCAGGACGTGTAATCGATTTAGTTTTCTATCTAAATTTCTTGACTGTTCATTCTGCCTACTGATTATTCCATTAGTTACATGTATTGAATTTCTTAATCCCTGGATTTCATTAATCAATGGGCGCTTTCTCACCTTGTAGAATTGTTACCTGATTTAACAAATCCTCGTATCCACTTCTAAGAGTTGGTAAACCTTTATTGACTAGCTCAATTACATCATTAATGTCTTTATCTTTTATAATTCTCTTTTCTTTTATTACTTTATGGAGTTGCAGAAGTAGTGATAGAGAATATTTTGATTCGTGATAGAGTGTCTCCAAGTCATCTAATTTTGAAAGCCTCCAATACTGAACATGCAGCTCTTCCACTTCGTCTGCAGACATGTGCAGTTCTATTGCAACTTCAACTGATTGCTTACCTTGTAGAAATAACTCAAATGCTCGAGCATCTAGACTTCTCAGGTCTATCGATAGAATCGCTGTCTTCGCCAGTATTATGTTTCTTGATTACATCAGCTATGTCTTTAAATGACATACGCACAACTTCTGCTATTTGGCGTCGTGTCTTACCTTCTTCGTAGAGTTGGATCACAAGGGCTTTTTTCTGATGCTGGTTTAGTGATGCAAAATCTGACATAGAGCTTTGAATGCATTACTAAGATATTTTCAGAGATCTCAAAAACATTGTTATCACTTGTTACTTCTCGATATTGTTTTCAATTGCTTTGCTCTGTTATTTCTTATCAGACAATCAATTTGGTAGTTTACCCTATATTACTACGATGTAAAGTTCAACATTAATAGATCGCTATATCTAGACATATGGTGACAAATTTGTAATAGAAGATAAAGCAGTTAAAAGTGAAAAGGGTAGATAAGACTATTATTGATGGATAATCGTTAGAAGATTAGAAAATATGATTGGCTTACGAGTGACTATTGATTCACAAGTCTATGACTTTGAGTTCGAAAATACTTTCACTCCGATTTTACATGTCTTGCTACTACGCTAGCGGCTCACTATATAGACATTATAGATACACTCCTTTCCTTAAATCCATATTTGTTTACTGTGTCAAATGGATATATACAACGAGAACACTCTATGACTTTGATATGAAATCAAAAAACTTAGCCAACACTGTGATAGTTACAGCCACATTGATGACCATGATTGGGATTATATCTTACGCAACTGGCCAGGAACTAAGTGCACAGAATATGATGGGAATGGGAGATCTTGGTAACTTCGGAAATAAGACCTCTGTTCAGCAGGAGAAGATGATCAATGGAACGATTAATCTAGAACAAACTATTTTCGAAGCTATCGGTTCTAAAGTGAATACTACATTGACTCAAGCCATAACTACCGCCGAACAGACAACAGGTAACAATTCATTTGCATTAGCAGCATTCGGTGGACCACAGGGTGGTTACTTGGTATATACAATAGTCCTTGGTACGCCTGGAATGGAATTCCACAAAGTCATAGTTGATCCAGGGACGGGACAAATATTAGCTTCGCAAGAGATATCTCAGAAGGAATGGATGAAGATACTACAAACGCAGCACATGATGCGTAGCGGTGGTGGTCCTGGTGGCGGAGGGATGATGATGATGGGAGAAGATGGACCAATGATGAAACCTGATCGCGGTTGGAAATAGTGAGAGTATGTTGGAGAATAAATAACATTCTCCAAGGTTTTATTTCTTCTCATCTATTGGTTTTATCATGCTTTATACTTAGAACGAAAACTTCTGGATCCTTAAAGACATTCCAAAATATAATCAAGAAATCACCAAATGTGCTGATCTCCCTACTTCCCAAAGGAACAGTGGCTCTTTATGTGTGTAGTAAAGCCTATTACACAAATCGATTGCAATTCTCGTTGTTGTACTCATTTCCATACCGCTTCCAGAAAAAGGCAAGTCCGAGAAACCTTTCGAGGCTTAAATTCGTTATTTTATGATTTTATGTTAATGCTTCTATAAACAGTAAACCCAATAAGAATATGAATTTGTATAATTTGTAAACCTCGAAGTTTATAAAGATAGGTTAATATAATATATCTATGAGCTTACTCTTAGAAAGCGTTAAAAAAGAAATATTAAGTTGGCCTTATGTTACTGCTGAACCATATAGGTTTGGTGGTATAGAATTAACAATACAATTAACAAAAGGGAAATGGGACATATACATGGTGAACGACTAGTTGACATACCATTTCCTATGAAGATCGAAACGAGCTTGTTAATTCTGGACGTGTATCACCGCATCATGTGTTACCGCAATCTGGATGGGTTAGCTATTGGATTGAAAAAGGTGAAGAGGATTTACCAGCGATAATCGAATCGAATTTTTGTTATGGAATAATGTAGTGTAAATACGCAATATATTTTGAGTTGCATCGTAAACCAAAAAAAGGGAGATTTTGTGATTTCCTCATCTGTAAGCAAAGCTCTTGCTGAGAAGATGAGCTCCTGTACTGATCGAATTACAGTAGCAGTCGAAGAGGAAGACAACGCAAAGACAGAAGTGAATGAATTAGATGTTGCATATTGGCCTGAAGGCAGAGCATTGTGTTTATTCTATGGACCAACTCCTATAAGGAAGGACGGGAAAATATTGGCATACTCTCCTGTGAATATATAGTAGGCAAATCATCGATTCTTCTAATAAAGACCATTCTTGAGCCAAACAATCTTCGTAAATGCATGTTGATTCGCTATTTGAGTAGGTTGCTAGCCAATTGCATCTTCTTTCTCCTTTTTGTACATTACTAATTATATTAAAGCGTTGACTGCAAATTAAGAGGGTTCTGATATCATTACTTTAATTTTTTTAAGAAAAGGTTCTCTGCCAACTGGGTTTTTAATTATATGTTTGTCAAATTTAATTCCAGGTAAGATACTTGATAATTCGTCTGCTGCATGTCCATTTAGATGTGGCATTCTAATATCTAGCAATACCAGATCATAATAGGAAGCATCGCACTGTGAAAAATGCTTTAATGCATCCTGCGAATTACTAAATGTGTCTACCTTATAGCCTTCGACTTCTAAGAAGGTTTTGTAGGTCAAAAGAATATCTGAATCATCATCCACTAAGAGGATATTGCCAGAACGGCTAGAATTCCTAATTAGACTTACTTCTCCTTTTGATTTATTTATTGATTCAGTATCGTTCATTAGTTGATCTTGTCTTAATTGTGTGTATTTACTAGCTACGGAATAAACAGGATATGGTCGTTTTAAATCACCAACCGATTGCTCGCCTGCTAACTTACATAGATAATCTTCAAGAAAAGAGGAAGGAAAAGATTTGATGATCTGATACAGATTGCCACCTACTACCATGGTATTTGGAGTAGCGATACGATTTATCTCTGCGCAAATATTCATAGTTGACCCGAACAAGTCATATCTATTAGATCTATGTGATCTACCAATATCGCTCCTACCATAATCAGAGCTTATTCTATAACCCACGGAAGGAAGGCCTTCTTCAGACATCTTGGAGTTAATAAAATCAAATGCTGCCAGCATGGTTATGCCACATTCTTATAGAAGATTTCCTTAGCTTGATATATATGATCTGACCATCGATAAGTCGATTAGTTAGAATTCAAGTGTGATTTTACTATTCTAATCAAATCCTCCATCCCCACTGGTTTTCTTATATAGCATTCTGCTTCCTTCAGATGCGGAAATAGTTTTTTGAATTCGTCGTAATACTCTTCAAATGCAGTAATAAAACATACCCTGACTTTATCATCAATTTCCTTTATTTTATTGTATAACTCAAAACCACTCATCTGAGGCATTCTAATATCTAGCAATATTAAATCGTATACTCCAGTCTTATAGTTAGATAATGATTCTAAGGGATCATTATAAACATCTACAGTAAATCCGGCGCGTTCCAGGGCGACCTTAAATAATCTTGTGATGTCCTGTTCATCATCTACTATTAGAATTCTTTTATTATTATTTGTAATCGATGTAGTAGATTTAGTAATAGATGCGGCTGCCGGATGATAATCTTTTATCTGTTTGTTGAGTTTGAAATTAGAAGAAATAGAAAACAAGTTGAGTTTCTGATTTGGCAAAGAGGAAAAAGGGAAAGACCATTTTTCATTAACTCTACCGGATGGTGTTCGTATTTCGTGCTTTTCTAATAATAACATCATAGATCTGTATTTTATTATCATGTAACTTTAAATTTCTCTTCCTATTTCGTCATGTATATACAAGAAGTATTTAGGTTTTAGTTAATTTTTTTAACAAAGAAAAAGGCACTGAGATTAAAGACGCTGTCATTGGCTGCTTAAAAAGGCTATAAGGTAGCACTATAGAATTTTAAATCCTGCCTCACTCAGACGATGGTAAGCTAAATACAAAAGTAGATCCATCATCTTGAGGGGCATTGTTCTGTGCCCAAATCCTTCCACCATGAGCTTCAATAATACTTTTTGCTATATACAATCCTAGCCCAGTTCCGATTGTTCTTGTCACTGTCACTGGCGACGATTTAGTACAAAATTTTGTAAACAGTCTTGGCATTACCTCCGGATCTATGCCAGTACCAGTATCCTTTATACTAACTATGACTTCTTTACCATCATTATTTTCGTTCTCTTGTTCTTCTACCGTAATTGATATAGTGCCGTTATCTTCGGTAAATTTGAAAGCATTATCTAGTAAATTGGTTAATACTTGTATTATCCTTTCTCTATCAGCCAAAACAAAAATAGCAGTAACAGCATTATTATCTTCAAGCTTTTGCACTTTTCCCGTTAACGACGATAATCTGTAAGATGATGTTACTACTTTTGTTTTACTATAGTTATTTGCAGCTATATTTACTCCTCGACTTTGTCTTTGAGTGTCCTGTATAGCTATTGATATTATATCATTTAAGCTAAATCTTTGTTTATGTAGTTGTAATGTCTGATTTTCAATTCTCGAAACATCCAAGATATCCTTTGTAAGTCCAGCAAGCCTGATGGAATTTCTATATATAGCATCAAGAAATCCTTCTTTCTTGTCCATTTGTATATATTTCGGATCTGTTAAGAGCAATTCTGTATATCCAACTATAGACTGTGCTGGAGTTCTTAGTTCATGAGCTGCTATGTTAACAAATTCCTTTTGCATGTTATCTACTTTCTTTAATTCTTCGTTTAGTGTTCTTTCATTCCAAAGCAATTCAAACATCCATCTGAACAACTCTGCACTCCTTTCATTATTAGAGTAAAAAGCAAAACCAACTGCTTCTGGAACGCTTTCAGCTTCCGGCCTTACAAGCTCTATTCTTAGAAATCTTATACCATCAACTATGTATATTCCATGTTGAGAGTTATTACCATTAAGTATTTTGATGTCTGGTGCGTTATCATTTATCCATTTCACAATAGACGAATTTGCTGCAGATAAAGGACAGATAATCTTTA
>JBKPHJ010000252.1:0-1184 GCA_046729835.1 Thermoproteota archaeon | reverse complement strand
ATGTGTATAAGAGACAGATAATAGCCTCAAATAGTTCGAAGAGTTTCTTCTTCCGTTAACATCGATAAGCTATAAACTTTTGATTCTTATTGAAGAAACGATAACATTTAACTTTTAAGTCGGTATCAAAATCTTCATCTGTGCGGCCAACATAATTTAGCCTAGCAATCAAATACACAGATATATATGTCTAATGATGGTCTGCCACAAAGACCGTAGTTGATATCACAGATTTATTTACTGCAAATTGCATAATCGTATGTTACTACATATTATTACTATCATCACTTCAAATGATACTGTGTACCATACACTAAGTTCCATCTAAGTATTTGATGATTCAAAAGCCTTTTTCTAACCTGTTAGTTTAGGAACAGATCTGGCACTAGACATAAGACTTCTGAGTTGTTTGAGATAGGTCTAAAAATCTGCCATAAAAGGTAAAGTACAAAACCTGAATGATACATCATACAGACCTTTTGATAGTTCAGAATTTTTGAAACTGAACTAGGCGGAAATCTGATGCTTTTTTAGTATCCGATATCCCATTCACTCTGTACTTTCTTATTCTAGTTAATAGTGTACTTGTGGGAGCCTCCGTAGGCAAATGTTTATATACTAAATAGAACTGGCAAGACGGTGCGCCACAAAGTAAACCAATAATTTATTATAATTTGTAGTGTATTCCATATTAGATCCATGTCTAGAGATATGAAAGTTAATGATAGTCCGAATCATTTCATGGTCCTGGATGCAATCTATAGGGGTATGAAAACAGCCGATAAAATAAGCAAGGTAACTAAACTCGATAAAACCGAAGTTGAATTGATACTGAACGACCTTGTTGTCCAACGATTGGTAAACAGAATGGAAAAAAGAGGCTTCTTTAGAAACAAACTAGAATTCATAATTAACGAAACTGGTCAGAGCTTGCTAAATTCAAAAAAAAGCGAGTTGGAGCAGAAAGCCAAGGATATTCAACAAGCATATGGAAGTGGTAATACTGCTCAGCTCCAGTCATTTATGGGGACAGATAGGGCCTGGATACCTTTCCTGTTGTTTTCTGGTTTACTTGACGTCCTGTTCTTCTCCTCCATGATGTCGTTTATGGGAATGTCTATGAGTCCTCAAGAAAGTTCAATGGCTGGTGATGCAGGAGCGACGTCTGACTCCGCATCTAGTAC
>JBKPHJ010000251.1:0-1708 GCA_046729835.1 Thermoproteota archaeon | reverse complement strand
GGTAAAGATATTGCCAAAAAGCAGTCTGAAATCAAGAGAAGAATAGGAGTTGTGTCTCAAAACCCTAGTTTTGAAGCAAATCTAACAGTAGAAAGGGCCCTTGATCTTTATGGTCTATTGTGGGGACTACGTGATAGTAGAGTCAGAAAAGATAAGGTAAATGAAATACTAATTACCTTTGATCTTGAATCCATTAGAACCTCCAAGAATGATGAACTCTCTATAGGTCAAAGAAGAAGATTGCAACTCGCAAGAGAATTCATGCATGATAGTGATATAGATCTATTATTTCTGGACGAACCCACGGGAGGTTTGGATCCCTCTGTTAGGCGCATGCTCTTAGATTACATAAAGAAACATGTAATGTCTGGCCTAACGGTTTTCTTCACTACTCATATAATGGAAGAGGCGGAATATTTGTGATGAAATCGCGATAATAGACAAGGGAAGAATAATTGCCTTCGATACACCAACGGGATTAAAACACAAATATGGGGGAGCAAACAAAACTTTTGAAATTACCTTCAAAGACAAACTCAGTCAATCCATTATCGACCTACTAAAAAACATAATCACCGGTAGGAGAAAAAAGGACGATAAGAATAGCAATAACGATCATAATGTTACTCAATCTCATATCGATATAAAAGAGACAAATGCAAATGGAGTCCATGATTACAGTAAATAATACAGAGGAAGTTATCTCTTATACGTTGCCTTAGTTTAATTAATTGAATAGGATCGTACTCAAGTGATCGCACAGAATAAAAACACACCTCTCCATTTCCTATTTTTTCGCGGAGAACTCTATCAAAAAGTGGTGCTTAAGTTATTGAGTTTTTGTTAAGAAATTTATCAGACTTTTACTTTTACATTGCTACAAGTTGCATTGCATCGCTAGCCAAACATCCACCGTTAAAGCTGCACTGTTGGTTACCAAACCGTTAAAGCTGCACTGTTGGTTACCAAAGAAGCCCATTACGCATGACCCCTAATTATTTCTCTGGCTTCTGGTTGTGGAAATATATCATTTAACTTCCTAGGCATCTTGTCCTCAAAGACTATATCGGCATGCCATTTGGAACCAAAGGCAACGATTTGCATCAAGATAGGGAGCGTGTCTTTACCCTTCTCAGTAAGTCTCCATAGAACCATCATAGGAGATCGCTTTTCCTCGGAGCATTCGATCAACCCTTCCGCTTCCAGCTCCTTTAGACGCATTGAAAGCACTCTCGGCGTAAGGCCTGGAATAGATTCTAGGAGCCGATTGAAACGCTCTATCCTGCGGAAGCCGATATCTCTAATTATCAGCATAGTCCACTTCTTTCCGAGCACGCCTAGGCTAATCCTAATTGGGCACTCAATGAACCTTACCTGGGGTAGGAGCGTGTCTTGGTCATTCCTAGTGGATGATATCTCTTCTTCTTGTTGACCTCTGACGTATTGTGGCAACTATACTTTTGATCCCTTGCATGTTTATAAAGTATACTTTGTATATTGTGATCTATGAGTAAATCAAATGTGGTGGAAATGGAGAAAGAGATTGGAAGTCAAGTCCAGCTCTTCATCTGGAGAATACCAAAAAAGAATCATGATGCGATGGTGCACCTCCAGAAGCAATTTAATGATTTGTGGAGAAAGCATGGTGGTTTGCGCACAGAGGTTTTCCAGCTCGCTAATACTGAGACCTATGAGGGCTGTACTAACA
>JBKPHJ010000250.1:0-1697 GCA_046729835.1 Thermoproteota archaeon | reverse complement strand
TTATTACTGCTGCCCCCGAGTTCTTCCGGCAATCTAATAAATTGCCAAGTTCTAAAAGATTCCTTATTTAATGTAGGATCATCAGTCTTAGGATAGATCACTGCTTCAGAATGATTTACAGGAAAGGAGTTTATATTTGCCTGAGAACCATCTGGAAGTTCAACCTTTGCTCTCACTGATATTTGTGCCGTAGGATTAGGTAAGAACTTTCCCCAATCAACGAACGGTATGAATGTTAAGACTGTTCCAGCAGCGGCCATTAGCTTCAAGAAATCACGCCTCGAAACCTTACCTCCTGTCTTCGGAGGGGTCTGCTGCGACATCACAACTGGACTCAAGAACCACATCTATAAACTTTTGGCCTGGGCAATTGATACTCTAACTATTTCACCTTTATATTCCACTGGAAAGGCTTTTTCCATTAAGAGTCATATGATCAACTAAGTCTTACTCGCACAATACCATTCAAATAATCGACATGTTGAAGTTTGTATATCGAAGCATCTGCGGGCAACTTGGCCACAACTTGTGGTGCTTGTGAATTGGATACGCCTATCTTTACGGTTGTGTTTTTAGGTTCGAACTCGACCTTTATCTCGGACGGAGTCGATATGCCACGGATCTCGAATATTACCTCATAAAAATCTGGCCCTCGGATTATTTCGGGCCCATTTATAACAAATGAATTCCCGGTAGGTTTCAAGGGGATCCTATTATTCGAATGAGAAGGGATGCCCCGAAACTGTAATTTTCTGTTAAGCATTATTCGTTTCCAGACATAGGCTGTCGCAAATCCTGCTACGAAGCCACCTATGTGTGCGAAATATGCGACTCCTCCAGATTGAGGAAATATGATGCCGAAAGCTATCTGCATAACAAACCATATTGGCAGGAATGCAATCGCTGGGATTCTAATTGTAGTGATAAAAAACGCAAATACGATAGTGAATATTTTTGCTCTCGGGAAAAGCAAAAGGTACGCACCCAAAATCCCCGAAATTGACCCTGATGCTCCTACGGCTGGAACTAATGCATCGGTACCATCAATCGCCGCGACACTGTGAGAGTAAGCGGCGAGAGCACCCCATAACAGATAGATCAATAGATATTTGATATGCCCAAATCTATCCTCGATATTATCTCCAAAAACAAACAGGAAAACCATATTTCCCGCAAGGTGAGCAATCCCCCCATGCATGAACATCGATGTGATAATGGACATAATGTCCCCAGTCAAAACAAAGCGGGGAATTGCGCCATAAGTATAGAGAATTTCCTGTATAGCATTCAGATCCGTGAAGAAGGTCGTAGATGATAATTCCCACAAAAAAACTACTACATTAACAAATATGAGACCATAGTTGACATATGGCTTCCCATGAAGTCTTTCAGTATCATCGTGGATGGGGAACATGGGAGATAGAACCTACTAGAATTGCTGCTGCTTGTTGACAGACAAATTTGTGTTTGTCTAGAACCCTCCAAAGGGATTTGCATTTGGAGTAAAATCGTCGTTTTCGGAATGCGCTTTTCTAGAATGCCTTCTCAATCGTTCCTTATCATCAAATTTCATATCACAATACTTGCACTTGTATTCCCGTGATCCTTCCTCGTACTTCTTTCTGAATAAGATCATCTAGTCTGAACGGTATTAGATGACACATCTTCATTAACATTGTGCACGCTGTCATTTCTTG
>JBKPHJ010000249.1:0-2088 GCA_046729835.1 Thermoproteota archaeon | reverse complement strand
TCCTTTATTACTACATCTAAATATCTTTTTAGTTCATTTTCGTCGAGCTCGATTCCTACTTTAGTTTCAGCATTCATGTCAGCTTGACTTTGTATTATTTTTGTTACCGTTTTTTCGATCTCGTTCTCCATTTCTGCATGCCCTATTAGGTCCAATAATCTTGATTCCAATGCTTGTTTACGTATCGATTTGCGCAAGTCATTGTTAATTGAAACCAAAGTTGCCGAATTGTAAATTCCTAATAGCATCAGAAATGATGCTACTATCAAAACTGTTAATGTTGCGAGTCCAAAAGGTGGATAAGGAGTTAGAGTTTGCAGTGTTGCTTGACTAGCACTGAATATGAGGAGTATCCCCCAGCCAGAGATAATCATATACGTTCTTATATTTATTTCATAACTCACTAGCCTTGAGATCTTCCAAAATGCAACTGCAAAGGTTAGTCCTCCAATAGGCAAACTCAAAGACAGAAATGTTGCGCTTATTATGGAAAATGTAGCTGGATTCGTTGTTAAGTAGGGACCTAGTATTTCTAGGACTATAAACCGAAATAGAAAATTGATCAGAAAATATACAAGTGGTACGGAAAGTAAGATCCAATAAATAATGACATTAATCAGCCTCTCTTTATACGAATTCATAAGTATGGCAGTAGTTATCCAGATACTGAAAAATGAAGCAATAATAGATGCTTCATAAATATTTTCTATGGTCACATGTCTACCAACAGATATATCTACACTTCCTCCTACGAACTCCAGTATTTCTTCTTGTCTATCGGCTAGCTTGAGGTCTGTAATAACAATCGTCATGATCAAATTAAACGCGATTAACGACATGGATATGAAATACAGAAGTACTATTAGGTTATGGTTTGATTTGTACCAAGAAGCAAATAGCAGAGATAATCTTATAATAAAGACAGATGCGATTCCATAGCTTATAGCAATAAACAATTGGGAGGTAACTGTTTTGTACGAATTTTCAAACAATAACCGAAATATTATAGTACCCATTAATCCCCCTAATATAGCGAAAGAAATTAAGGGAATTATATAGAGCAAATTAGCACGAAGTGCTTTATTCAATCGCTGTCGTTTAAATGAGTTATACGTATACCTGATGGTAAAAACTCCTAGAAGCAGGCATACGGAGCTATTTATGGAAAATAAAACAACTTTAGTTTGATTTGGAACAAAATCCTTGTATACAAGGTCATAAATTTTGACAAATGAGGTATCGATTAATAACGTAATGAGCAAACCGACGATTAATAGAAGAAATATCTTGTAACTGAATGAACTTTCAAGCCCCTTAAGCAAATGGTGTCAGTAAATCAAGCTCAAACATAATCTTTTTGTATCCATGCATTCCAGTAATCTAGAAATGCAGCATTTGATCCCTTTGATTATTAGCATGTCGATTTTGTTAGTTTGGATAACTCCTCAAATGTTATCCGGTACGGCCGCTAATTCAATAAATATTATTGCTCCAGACAGCAACCCATATGGCTTAACTTATGAACAACATGTAGAGAATTTCTGGAAATGGCTTTTGCCTTTACCAAAGGATCTGAACCCATGGAATGACCAAAATGGTCACAACTGTGCTAATGGACAATCAGGGTCGAATTCATCTGTTTTTTACCTGAGTGGTAATGGAGGAGGGGTATCTGAAAGAACCTGTAAGGTTCCAGCTGGAAAAGGATTGTTTATACCCGTTTCTCCCATGGAGATCTCTGATAAGGAAGCCCCTAACTCCTCGGTTGAGCAACTACATAATATTGCGAAGAACGATCAGGATAGTGTAACAAGCTTATATCTTAAAGTCGATGATAAGGAATACAGCCGTCAGGATCTGGAAGGTTACAGAACAAATACCACAGATTTTGAAGTCGAATTCCCAAAGAATGCAGTATTTGGAGCTTCTGAGGGACCCTCTAAGGCTGTGGCCGATGGCTATTATGTGATCACTGAACCACTTGAGAAAGGAAATCACACTATTGTGTACAAGTCTACTTTAAGTCTACCTTTCGCACAGGACATCACTTACAAAATAATTGCGGAATAGATCATGTATCTGAGCAAT
>JBKPHJ010000248.1:0-7699 GCA_046729835.1 Thermoproteota archaeon | reverse complement strand
GACCATATGTTGGACGTGACTAAATCGTTTAACGGCCATTAAGTCCTTGACGCGAACAGAGCCATATTCAGACACTTTTCCCACGTCGTTCCTAGCTAAGTCGACTAGCATTGTGTGTTCAGATATTTCCTTATTATCACTGAGAAGATCTCTTCTTAATTTTTTGTTCACCACAGGGTCTGAAACCACTGGTCTAGTGCCTGCAATCGGATAGGTTTCGACATACTTATTTGTTACACGCAACAGCATCTCGGGGCTAGAACCGATTATCTGTGTCGGGCCTGATTTCATAAAGTACATGTATGGAGATGGATTGATCATTCGTAGTCTTTCATAGACATTTAGTGCGTCACCGTGAACATTGAAGTGCAAATTGCGTGATAGGACCACCTGGAAAACATCGCCTTTGTAGAGATAGTCCTTAGCTTCTTTAACCATATTCACGTACTGATTTTCAGAGAGATTACTCATCGGGTCAGAGTAGTAGAACGGTTCTTTCTTGTTATCTCCGCTGCTTCCTCTAATGATTCTTGAAACCTGATCTAAACGCGATGTTTTTCCTTGATAAAAGTAGTAGACTTTTGTATCTGTATGGTCAACGATAATCCCGTCAGTGTAAATACCGAATTCAAGGATCGGAAAATCGTCCGATACTGATCCTACTTTCCTGTCAGTCAACTTTAGATTTTCCCAAAAATTGACAGCGTCGTAGGAGATGTAGCCAACTGCTCCACCCGCATAGCGAAAGTGTTGGTTGCTTACTCGAGGGATAATTTCCCTGATAGGTAAGAGCGGATCACGAGGTGTTCTTGATTTCACCAATTTGTTCTGCTTTTTCACACTTAGGTGTTCATTGTCCATCACGACCTTACATATTGGATCAAAACCAATAATGGAGACTTCTGATAACTCCTTAGGTCCTACCAATGATTCTAAAATGAAGACAGTACTGAAATTTATGTAGATTTTTTTGAAGATTTTGAATTGGTCTGCAGCCTCATCAAGTCTAATGAAATGAAGATCATCTTTGTCACTTGAACCCAAAATTTATCTAATATGCACAACACACCATATTTATTTTCAGTCGGATCTTGTTTGAGTGTACCGGGGTTGCAGCTCTCCTTTTCTGGTCAAGGACAATCTCACCAACATTGGTTGGAAGTATTTGTTGCTTTACGCAATAGTCTGTGTTCAGCACAAAATTGCTATCCAAGTAAAAACGGAAAATAATACATTAATTCGAGTGCATCCTGATTTTTGAACTTTTACGAACTGAATGATTGGTTTTTCCTTTGCCTTTTTTGGCTCCCTTCCCAGCATTCTTTAATGTTGGGATTTGATGACATTTTAATATCTCGAGATCACCTAATCCGTGAGCGTACCTCTCCCAATAGTTTGATTGCCCGAAGAGTTCGTCTAGCTGAGCTGATGCGCTGAACGATATCTTATTTAGTGTGAGGTGTAGGCTTTCATGACTCAATAGAGAACTGGCTATTTCGGCTATGCGGCCATCAGTATTGAACTCCTTCCAAGATCTATAGTTCGCGATAAATGCTCGTGATCTGCCATAGTAGGGAACAAACATCAATCCCCGTCTTCCCGATATGCCCTTCAACTTAAGATCTATGACCATATCAAACAGCACGAGCAAAGTATCTCAAGACGATTTCCTAGATTAATGTATCTTGAGAAATATTGTAAATTCAGATTATCCTTTCTGAATTATGCATAGAGACTCACATGACTTTCCAAATGAATTATAAATTTCTGCGTACCTAGCGACAATTTCCTAAAGTATTTTATTTAATGTTTTTACCGCCTGATCTAAAAAAATTTACAACATTTAAGCAGGAAACTTGATAACTAGATTGCATTATCATTTAATGCGATTTCTCCGAATGGCAGTCACAATTATTCGTAACAAACATTCGCTGCTAAAAACATTTAAGAGGTTTCAGTCGAGCAGATATGCTATATACGCAGTGGAAGCTGCTTTGGATGAAGTTGATCCAGCAAAGCTGATCGAGAGAAGTATCGGGCAGAAGGATGATAATCTCATAATATCGGATATCAAAAAGTCTATCACGACCATTAATCTAATCAAATATGATAAGATCTATGTGGTCGGAGCGGGAAAAGCCGCGGTACCGCTAACTTCTTCCTTGATGGAAATATTACAACACAAGAGACCAGGGAGTTCAAAGCCTTCAGGTTCGATAAATACACCATATGGTACTTCTAAAAAGGTTGATGGAGTGGATGTATTTGAGGCTGGTCACCCATTACCTGATCTGAATAGTGTTAAGGGAACCAGGCATATTGTCGATATTCTTATGCGAGCCAAAGATTCAGATCTCGTGTTTGTCCTCCTATCTGGGGGGGGATCCTCTCTATTAGCGCTTCCTGCGAAGGGGATTAGCTTGGATGACAAGCGGTTTGTAACAGAGGCATTGCTTTCGGCAGGAGCTCCGATCCAAGAGCTAAATATTGTACGCAAGCATCTTTCTGCTGTGAAAGGAGGAAAATTGATTCGATACGGATCGCCTGGGACCACTTTTATAACCTTATCAATTTCTGATGTAATCGGCGATGATATTCATACAATAGCCTCAGGTCCTACATGTCCTGATAATTCTTCATATATAGATGCAAAAAATGTCTTAAAAAAATATGAAATTTGGGATAAGCAGAATTCACACTTAAAAAAAGTAAGGAAAGTTATCATGGACGGAATGAAAAGTAGGACAGGCTACTCTAAAGATCCCCATGAATCCAGGAGAAGAGTGGAAAACGCGATTATTGGTAACAACTCGATGGCTTGCAACGCTGCCGCTCGATATCTTAGGTCGAAGAAGGTTGAAACACTGGTCCTAGGCTCCCACTTCAGTGGTGATGCAGCTGGATTCGGTAAATGGCTCTCCCAGATGGCTAACGAAACGAAGCATGTCTCATTGCCATTTGCAATGGTGCTCGGCGGAGAAACGACCGTTCGATTGGACAAGAATAAATCAGTTGGAACTGGCGGCAGGAATCAAGAAGCTGCCTTAAGCGCCTTGATATCACTTGACGCCTCCCCTCGTGAAGATGTCTCAATATGTTGCATGGGAACAGACGGTGTAGACGGGAACTCTCAAGCCGCAGGTGCGCTAATTTCCGGAACTCTGCCGCCTGGCAGAAGGATTTCAAAGACAAACTTACGAAAGTATTTAGACCGTCATGATAGTTCCTCTGCTTTCCGAAGATTAGATTCTCAAATAATGACAGGAAGAACTCTGACTAATGTGAACGACATTACCGTAATATGTAGATCGAAAAAATAGAATCTACGGCCTTAGACATGTTCATAGATGGCTTTCATACTCTCTAACACTAGCGTCTGAATCAGAGATTTTCAATATTTTGCCAGTGGGTGTCATCAGGATTAGGGATCCATCCAGATCAATATCATGGGCTACTCCATCTATCTGAACACCCTTCAACGAAACAGAAATTTTGTGCCCGATCATGGGACATAATCTCTTCCACCGATCTATAACTTGCTTCTGAAGATCACATTCTATTAACTCATAATATCTGCTAAATAGCCTGAGAACAGCGGCGAGGAACAATTCTGAACTAATCGACGGGTTTTTTGAGTGTTCAACGCACGACGTGGACGTGCTTATTTCCCATGGTTTTGCATTTAAATTTAAACCTACTCCGATAATCGCATATTCTAATTCTCCTGCCTGAACCGCAGTACTTAGAATAATTCCACCTGCCTTTTTTCCCTTTATGAGAATGTCGTTAGGCCACTTGATATAGCCTGGTATACCGAAGTTGGTTACCATGGTTTCGCATATAGCCAAGGAAATCGCGAAAGACAAGATTACACTTGAGCTAGCCTTAATCTCAGGTTTGGTTATAATTGAAAACCATAATCCACCATGTGGTGATTTCCAGCTGTTGCCTCCTCTACCTCGCCCATTAGTTTGAGATTCGGACACTATGACTGTTCCATGTGAATTAGGGTTAATTTCTGCGAATGATATTGCATAATCCTGGGTCGAAGAAACTTCGGAATAGCTCTTGATAACTCGCCCGAAAACACAATCCTTGATGGCGGTTTTTATCATCGATATGTCCAGTAGCATACAACTCGACTCGTGTACTTTTCCATACTTTCCTATTTAATATAATATTTATAAAACAAACTACAGCTATGAACAGCTGGATAGTAATAACAAATAGATGATTCTTAGTGGTCCGCTTTCTGATTGGCTTAGAGCAGTAAGGTTAAGATTTATCTTATCATCTATAATAGCAGTTTTTCTAGGTTTATCAATAGTTTACGCTGAAACTGGCCAAATCGACGTTCTATTTGCTATCCTTACTTTTGCAGGTGTTATCTTTTTGCACGTGAGCATTGATTTGTTGAATGATTATTGGGATTACTCAAAGGGAATCGATCAAATTACCAAGAGAACAAAATTCAGTGGAGGCACTGGAGTTCTGCCTACAGGTTTGCTCGAACCGAGGCTAGTCTATCTCGTTGGTTTACTATTTTTAGTTTTAGGATCCTTGATCGGGGGATATTTCGTGATCGTGAGAGGTCCTGTGGTTGCTGCAATTCTAGGAGTAGCAGTTTTTTCAGTATACACGTATACAAATAACCTTGTTTACAGAGGACTTGGCGAAATCTTTGTCGCCATTAAAGGAGGACTTATTGTCCTTGGAACATATTACGTTCAGACAGGTTCAATTGAATTTATCCCCTTTTATAATGGGATAATACTGGGAGTCCTGTCGACCTGTGTCTTATTTGTCACATCCTTCCCGGATTTTGAAGCAGACAAGATTAAGGGAAGAAAAACCCTCCTTATTTACCTTGGCAAAGACCGTGCTTTAAATTCCTTTTCCGTTCTCCTCTTGATCCCGTACGCTCTGATTATCCTCGGCATCATAATCGGACTGACTGTGAATTATTCAATATTGTGTTTCGTGTCAGCGCCGTACATGGTAAGAGCACTTAAGGCAATGAATGAAGCCGCAAGCAATCCACAAAGAATATTGGATTCAATAGTATCTACAGTGTCTCTTGCCCGCATTGCAGGTATAATGTTAATCATCAGTTACCTAATCGCTTCCTACCCGGTATTGGATCTCTGGTTAATCCCTAGATAACTTTCAACGATCTATTCACATCTGCAATTTAATATGTTGGAGGTCTCGCGAATGTGTTACTCGAGTTCAAATGGTATTCTATCGCCAGAGCAGGATCTTTTTGCCTTCCAGTAAGGACTCCTACTGTAACATCGTCTTTTCTTATTATTTCCTGTTCTCGCAATACCTTAATGCCTGCTGGGACCGCGCCAGATGCCATTTCACAGTCAAATCCATTCAAACCCACAACCGCCATGCCATGACTCATCTCATTATCATCGACCTGCAATACTAACCCATTCGTAAAATCTATCGCCCTGAGTGCCTTAGCAAGATTAGGTGGCTTTCCGATTTGAATGGCCGTAGCTTTAGTTTTTGGGTATTTGCCTTGCTTGTCTCTGAAATCGTAGTATCTTTCTACCAACCTATGGTCGAAATTTCCGCCGTTCCAGATCAGTTTGTTATCCTCAAATTTCCCGTTTGCCAATTCATAGAAAGTATTAGCGCCGGTAGAGTTCACGACAACTATTCTGGGGACCTTGTCAATCCATCCCCATTCGAACAACTCGATAAGGCATTTTCCGCAACTAGCCGTATTTCCTAACGCTCCACCCGGATACACAAGCCAATCGGGAGCTTTCCAACCTAACTGCTCCATGATCCTGTAGACAATTGTCTTCTGGCCCTCTAATCTAAACGGGTTTAGTGAATTGACAGTATATCCATCTCGTTGATTGACTTTGCTCAGCGACCTTTCGAGCGCGTCATCGAAGTTGCCATCTACTTGAATCACCTGAGCACCAAATTGAAATGCCTGCCCTAATTTTCCTGCAGCTATTTCACCTTTTGGAATATAAACTTCACATTTCATATCCTCATTAGCGGCGTACATTGCAGCTGATGCGGAGGTATTGCCAGTCGATGCACAAATTATCTTGCTCACTCCCATAGCTTTTGCATGGGTTATCGCAGTGGACATGCCGTTGTCCTTGAAGGATCCGCTTGGATTATAGCCTTCGGGTTGCAGTAGGAGACATTCATGATTCAATCCAACATACTCGGCAACTCTACTCATTCTGTACGGTTTTGAAAGCCTGCCTTCTGCCCCATCGAGAGAGACAAGGCCGTTAGCACATTGCTCAAAACTTTCCGTATCAATCCCGAGAAAATTTAAAAGTTCACGAAACCTCCAAACTCCACTTTCATTATAGATATTTCCACCGTGGTTGCGCCGTGCGTAAAATGTTTCTATCAATTCCCTTTTGGGTGTCACTAGGTATGTGACATCTAGCAAAGAATTACAAGAGCACGAATAACGTGCGCTCATAATATTAAACGATTTTCCACAGACGGGATTAATGCACTTCTTAATCGCGAACTCTTTCACAATTCCAAAATTGCTAAAAGTGCATATAAATGATATTTCCTCTAAAGGTCATATTATCGAAATCGTTTCATCAAGCTTTGCCGTCGAGCAGCTTTGTTGTCATTACATCACGCTCTATGAAGAGCGGAACGATGCGAAGTAGCATGAGTATAAAAACGTTAGAAATATCCTAACATATTGTCGTGATAATTTATCTAAGCACCTTTTATTCTCTTCCTGGGATTTCATCTGTTAGCTACCTATGAAAAACCGTTCGGATATCGAGGTCATGGCATCAATCCTTCGCTCTGCCATTTACAGGTGGGAGTACAAGACCAATATAATGAATACAGCAGCTATATCTCACTCACAGCTAATAAGATATCTAGCCGTAGGAATAGAGAAGGGGTTAATGGAATGCTCGGATACGACAGGGCTTTATAGAACAACGGAATCTGGAAGGTTTTATCTGAAAAAATATGAACAGCTCGTTTCAATGCTGCCTTCCGTTCCGGAAATCTTTGATCTAGAAAACGAACAAGAAATTGATAAGTCTCAAGATAGTATCTACAGCAAAGTTAATTAACTAAAGATACTATTTGCGTAATTCAGATCCTATTCTTTTCAGAAAAGTATACTCGAAAATGAATTGATATAGGGACTGTTTATAATGTCATAGAGTTGACAGCTGAGCCATACAATGAGTTAAAAGGGAGTCTGTACTCAGCGATTTGGAATGAAGAATGCAACACAGTATTACTTTCTGGCGGTCTGGACAGTACTATTATAACGGCTATCCGTAAACCTGAGAATTCCATCACTATAGGATTTGGTGCTGAAGCAGCTGACATAAAATTCGCGAAAATTGCTGCTCGAAAATTTGTGAGGAATCAAATTATAAGAAACCTTTCAATTCAGGAGATCTTAGGATTGATCGATGATGTTATCGTCACATTAAAAACCTTCGACCCTATTACGATTAGGAACGCAGTTGTTCCATACGCCGGAATGGAAGTAGCTAAAAGTGCTGGATTAGACAGAGTATACACCGGTGACGGTGCAGATGAAATATTCGCTGGGTACAATTTTCTCAGGAAGTATCTTGGTGACATGAAACGGCTTGAAAAGGAAATATCCCGTCTACGAACAATAATGACCTTCCCTTCGTTCAACATCGGAAAGAGGCTAAAT
>JBKPHJ010000247.1:0-6903 GCA_046729835.1 Thermoproteota archaeon | reverse complement strand
GCAAATCATTACTTCTAGTACTATTATTTTTCTCCATAATAAAAATGGGATTTTATGATATAAAAGACTTGGGATCTAATCGGAATTTATGATATAAAAAACTATGGGTCTATGTTCTCAATCAACAGTCGAACATGGGAACATGACTGTTCTTTAAGAAATCTTCCAGCTCTTGATAACTTTCTACTTCAAAATATTTCATCAGACATTCTACAGTCTTGTCGTCGTATTCAGCATTCTTGTACTTATCTTTGCTCAACGTAACTTGACTAACTTTTCTTTTCTCATCCAAGTCAGTATTACTTAATAATCATTACTCAATATCTTATTAAAGTTATTCGACGTAGATTATCGGTCAATTAAATGCGCTGCAAGTGATCTATATGAATTCAGTTAGCAATGTATATTTGATCATTTTTGTTATTCGTAATTCTTGCAAGACAATACGCTTCTAACCAATACGCTGATGGTATCTGCATGGCCAACCGTGCCATCAGCTGTGTGTCGAACAGTTTGATCATAAGCAGTCAACTCTATTCATTCTGCATAAAGAGCTAACGCATAGATCTTCGCTCTTTTTCAAACCATTGCCGCTTTAGTGATACAGTCTTTTTTGCACTGGGACGATCCATCCACCAAGTCAGAAGACGGTTGTACAAACACAATGCAATGCAATGCAATGCCCAATTGTTAAATAGCACGCTAATCGGATATGGATATGTCTAAAAGAGAAGAAGCTACAAAAAAAACTGCTGAAGAAGCCAAGAAGACAGAAGACAAAGTTGATGCAGCTTTAACTCTGCAAGGTCAAGTAACAGCAGAAGAATTTCAAAGATCTGTTAACAGAGCGTTAGAAGAAACTAAAGATAATGTAAGAAAGTCCATAGATGATGCAAAAAGTCAAATTCCACAATACACAAATGTAGTTAAGAACTATCAAGAACAAGTTTTGGAATCCACAAGAGAGATGGTTGTGGATTATATTGAAGCTCAAAAGAGAGTAATAGATGCGTACTTTAATTCTGCAGTCTGGATTCCGTATGTGGAGAATAATTATAGAATGTATAGTTACTTGTTCTCTCCAAAGATACCCGCAGAGATATACGCCAGAACTGTTAGCAATGTTGCAGACAACATTACAGCTTCAACAAGAATAACTAATAACATCATATTTGGAAATATCGATTTATTTGGAAATGCATTTGAACGAGCTCAACAAAATACAAAAGAACTTTCCAGAATTAATGTAAACACCGCAAAAGCGTTCCAGGACGCAGCAAGAGAGACAGCGAGAATCTCTCTCAACAGAAAGACAGAAGAGTACATAAGATAAGTAACTGTGTACCGATTCATTCTTTTATGAATGACAGAATCGTGCTGCAGTTCACTCTTCTATAATGGTTGTATGTTATACTGAATATTTTTTAAGACGATGGACGGGAGAAGTACAAAATATCGAAGCTCAAACAAGCCGTGCCATCAGCTGTGTGTCTGACAGTTTAATCACAAGCAGTTCGTACTAGTGCTTGGGGAGCCGTTAATTCTTTTTATTTGCCAATTCGATCCAATCAGCTATTTCATTGAATGTCACACTAGAATCATTTAGTTGAACGACTATTTCTTTATCAATACCGGCGCTTTTCAATACTTGTAAAGCATACTGTATGCTTTTTTCTGCATCAGATTTGCGTTTACCATTCCAACCATAATATGACATGAGTACACCGATGGCACATCTTCCATTAAGTCCATCAGAATATCGATTTCTTATCTGAGTAAACTGCTTTCCGTAAATACGCAGAATTTGAGAAACACTCATTTCTTGCATTAATAGTTGTTCACTCATTGATTGTACTATAACCAATAAACTATTTAGACGCTATGTCTGCTAAGCTACATAACTTAAATTTTTTACATCTTTTATGATAGTTTATTGAAAATCAAAAAAGTTAGATTCAGCCGGATCGTTACTCTGTTTAGATATGTTTAATTTTCGAACCATTTTGAAAAAACTTAGTTTTGCTGTTTACATCATAAGTTCAACAAATTAATAATCGAATTAGATGCATTATAAACGATCTATATGAATCCGATTCACAACCATTTTAATGTGTATTCACTTAGAGCGGGGATCAGCGCCATAGAGTCCCGTAAACTAATATATTTTCCATCGTTTTTGCGGAAAAAGTACAAAAAGCTTCTGTAAATGACTGAAATTTATATGTTTGAGATGCATAGTGTATAATGAGTCGAAAATGGTATTCGAAAATGTAGGACCAGGAGCGTATTTTGCATTTGGAATCAGTCTACCATTAGTAGCAGCGTTTGTGGTGACTCATCTATCCGATCTGAAAGGAACGTCTCAGATGAAAGAACCCAAGGACCATCATCGCATACATCTACTAAGATAGACTAATTTTTTACCATAATTCTACTGTTTAGACCATTATCCACTTTGTGCAACAGGGAGTGGGGACTAGGAGGCCAGCTGGAGTTTGCAGATTATCTCCGAACAACGGCGATCAATGACAACAAGAATAATGTGGCGAGAGTATGGTTATTTGTTACTCATGATAAGAAAGTAGTCGGTTATGTTACACCGGGGGTTTGATATAGAATAATCAATCATTACAAATTCTGTACAATTCGTTATTCTTTTGTTATGTAAGCGTCATCATCTATCGCTCAAATGAAGCGTCATGATCAGCGGTATCAATACATCATTCTATAGCTTGTTCATCAGTGGTGTACTTGTGAGATAAGATGAACGTTTGACCAATTTCTAATACTTTTTTTCTTGATGTAAACCCGCTTGCTTTCTTAAATAATTCAGCAATTCATTATCATCATCTTGGTGCTGTATTTTCAAATACTTTTTCATCCCATCTAACAAATCTTTACTTTCTTTGGAATGTTTATCTGAATCTTTAGTCATCTTATATATTGGATTTTATGATATAAAAAATTGTGGGTCTTTTGCTGAAAATCAACAGTCGGACATGGGAATATGACTGTTCTTTAAGAAATCTTGCAGCTCTTGATAACTTTCTACTTCAAAATATTTCATCAGACATTCAACAGTCTTGTCATCATATTTAGCATTCTTGTACTTTTCTTTGCTCAACGTAACTTGACTAACTTTTCTCTTCTCATCCAAGTCAGTGTTACTTAATACTCATTACTCAATAGCTTATTAAAGTTATTCGGCAGTAGATCATGGGTCGGTTAAATATACTGCATATGATCTATATGAATTCAGTTAGCGACGTATATTTGATATTCTTCGGTGTACATAATTCTAGCAGCCAACACGCTGATGGTATGTGCTCAAGCAAGCTGTGCCATCAGCTCTGTGTCTAACAGTTTAATCACAAGTAGTTCGTACTAGTACATTGGAGCCATTAATTCTTGCTTTTGCCAGTTCGGTCCAGATAATCAGCTATTTTATCGAATGTCGCACCAGCGTCATCCATCATCCATGAAAATGAAATAACTTTGACGCGTATTTCTCAATATGAACAAATAATTTTTATCTGATAACGCACATTCTGTGATTGGTCAATGGCATACCGACTAGAATAGCCATGACCGACGGCAGATGAAGTCTGCCGTCAAGCAGTCTATAAGTAAGTACACAATTTGGTTCTAAGATATGAGACTCTTGTTGTAATCTGGGATAGTTATTCCCAATAAAAGTCCGATCCACTATAGCTTGAGATCTGATTACACTTTGGGCAGTTCATGAGTCTCAGATCTAAGTGTCTCTTCATCTGGTGTCTGCAAGACACTTGACTCATATTCATGTCCACAATTTTTACATGTAACCATTACAACCATTGTAAAGTCATCGTACCGAGTAATCAGCAGTTAGCTCTTTCTATTTGCTAACTCATGATTTCGGTCCAGAAAATCGGCTATCTCATCGAATGTCAAGCCAGAGTCGTTCATCTCTATCACTGCCCAATAACTGACACTGTCACGTCTCAATGCAACTAATGCAGCTAATGAACTTTTTGCTGCATCAAAACAGTATTTTGAATTTCCATTCCAACCATAATATGACATGATGACACCGATAGCACATCTTCCGTTAAGTCCATCGGAATATTGCTCTCTTATCTGCGTAAACTGTTTTCCGTGTGGGAGATAGTCATTTCTTGTTTTAATAGTTGTTGACTCATAGATTGTACTATAACCAAGAAACTATTTACATACTATACCCGCTTAAATTAACCAAACCGATTAAAAGTTGAATATAATTCATGAATCGGTCACACGATGCCATAAAATTATCAATGTTAGATAGTCGGCTTGTTTCATCTATTCGTCGTCTTCAATGGTTCCGTTAATTGGCAGCTTAAGCAGTGGACCAAATGTCTTCCAGAAATCTTCGCTGCTGACTCTGACATTTAGGTCACGTGCATCAACTGATATTATGTATGTTACTTGATATAAGATCACATTTGTTATTCCCAGAATTAATAATAAAGCTAAGACATATCTCTTCATTAGATCATACCATTAGATTCGGTATTTAACTCATGATCATATAGTTCATGGTGAAGATATTGAATATTTATCAAATATAGTGTTGAGAAGTTTGACAAACTTATTTTATATATTTATTCTATTTTCTACAACTTAAGATTACGATGAAAAAGACCGTATCTATGGAACTAGCAATCATCCGAGAAACATACACTCAATTATTATGAACGGAATTCAGCGGCATGATGCGTCTTGAAGATGTATGTAACATATTACCATTGCTACGTTATTCAACGTTAACATTTAGTCTGTTTTTTATTATATCATTATTTTCTCTGTTTGTCTATCTGATGCCAATTGGAACTGAAATCTACGGAAGCGTTGGAAATAACGATTCATGTAACTTGCTCGCGAATCAGACCTGTCGGGAAATGCCATCTAGTATTTATACCGGAACTGCGATTGAGTCAGAGCCAAAAAGCACTGAAAGCCCATTGATACTTCCAGATATCTCGCCGTCAGGTACCGATCTCAATGAGCATGACGAAGGTTTCTGTTAACTTCACGGGTCTTGTAACTGGGCGTTAACTTTCGGGTCATAATTTCTCGGAGTTGTTTTTTATCTCAGAGAGAGTATTTTCGATAGATTGTAATTTTTCGTTAGCCAACCGGAAGCCTTTTGCCATTTGACCAGTCATGAACCGAATTTCGTATCGATTCCAATCAATGTCTGGCCCATTGTAGTCCACTACTCCACTCACATTGTATGGAGTAGCTGCCGTGTTTATTCTGATATCATTGTTTTTTATATAATCTACAAATTCATTAATACTCTCAGTGTCCCCATTTACTATGACTCTGACTTTGTTCTCAGCCGCTATATTGGTAGCATGAACACTAATGTCGTATTCTAGTGCTTTGTCCAACAATGCCGGTCTCATACCGACATTAATTACGTTCTGACCAGATATATTGAATGTTTTAGTTACCATGTTTAGATTTGACTTTGCCCGACATCTTGACATTTGGTACGCCAGATACTAGTTGAATAGAATTATTATCTTCATTTAGCACGAATTTAATCATATTCGGGTCGCCCAATTTCTCAATTATTGGTTTGGGTATAGAATTTGAATATCCCCGATTCTCAACATAATTAACACCGACTACAAACTCTTTTGCGTCTTTCTTCCATCTACCCACATCTATAATTTATTAATCTACGTATATATTCATATTGCTATTATTGAGCGAATCTACGTAGATTCCGATAAGTTTATTAATCTACGTAGTTAATGTAATGAAATTATGATACTCGTTTGTCCATTCTCATCAGTTGTTGCTTCTTGATTTCGATAGCTTTCTGGTATTGTTCTATGGTCTGTCCAAGATCGCGTAATTGTGCGTTCCATAGTGTAATAGTATTGCTCAAATCTTTCTTCTTCCATTCGAGTTCTATTACATTACCAGTCAGGTTCTGGATCTTATTTTCTAAAGTTGGTAAATCATGATCGGCATATCTAAGAAACTGTGAGATGTACCCATCACCCAACATTTTGTTTCTTTTCAACAGATTGAATAGTTTAATGAATGATGGCAAATAGTTTTTGACCTCGTTAAACAAAAATCCGAGTTCATGTAGCTGATTAAGCGCCCAGTACTCTTGATGTATCTCTTCAACTTCCGAAGCTGAAATATCTAATTCAATAGCTACTTCGATCGGCTTCTTCCCACTTTTAAATAAATATAACGCTTTAGTGGACTTGGACTTGTTGCTGCAGTTATCATCGCCGCTATTGATAGTTCTTATGATCTTTCCAATTGATCCAAACGATAAATGCGCTTGACGGGCAATCTCTCGTACGGGCTTTCCATCTTGATATAGTTTGATCACTAATTGTTCTTTTTCTTTCTTGTTCAATACGACTTGCATAGAGTTTATTGGGAAGCCGTAGTTCTTAGCTTTATCTATCTGCTATCGTTTGTTATTATGTCGAAGCCAACTGCTTCAGACTGTTTTCATTTGTTATTTTGAACGGTATTATACTAGTAGTCGTCATCCAAGATAATGTAAAAATAAAAATTGATGGAAGTACACCACTTTTCCACATTGATATTGATTTGCAGTAATAAAAAAGAACTACGGGTTAAAGTTGGTGTAAAAAATAATGAATAAGCTTCAGACAGCTAGTATCGTTAGCTCATTTAGTGACAAGTGCTGCTGTTATAGCGCTCATCTGGTTTACTGACACAATCGAGTTTGTGTTAACGTTATTCTACTACTACCACGCAAAACTCGGTTTATGACTAAGTAATGTATTAGCGATTGTACCCATGGAGATTTCATAAGTAGAAAAATGGAAAAAAAGAGAGAGAATTTTAGTATTCTTCTATTCTAACCGCTCAGACTCTTTG
>JBKPHJ010000246.1:0-2735 GCA_046729835.1 Thermoproteota archaeon | reverse complement strand
ATATTACCCGAAACATCAAACCTAGAAAATGATCTTGTATACGTGAACGGACTATCACTCAATCGAATAATGAAACAAATGGTGTGCTTCTCTTTGTTCAACCATGTTCTCCATCTTCAGGCCACATCATATTTCTCATTTCGGTACCGACTCGCTCTATTTCGTGGTCCTGAATCTTTCTTTTAGCTCCTTCAAAGGAGTTTTTTCCATCTTTTTCGTAGACGCTAAGCCACTCTTCTGCGAAGGAGCCGGATTGAATTTCATTGAGAACTTTTTTCATTATCATCTTAGTGCCTGTGCTAATAACCATCGGTCCCCGTGTAAGACCTCCGTACCTTGCCGTCTCACTCACTCGGTTATACATACCAACTATGCCGTATCTATGAATTAAATCTACGATCAATTTAAGCTCATGTAGACACTCGAAGTAAGCTACTTCGGGTTGGTATCCTGCTTCCACCAGAGTTTCGAAGGCATTTAGAACAAGACTATGCGTACCTCCGCATAGATCTACCTGTTCACCAAACCAATCAGTCTCTACCTCTTCCTTGAACGTTGTACCTATCAAACCTGGCCTCGAGCTGCCGATGGCCTTTGCTAGACCTAGTACCCTGCTCCAAGCCTTAGTTGTGTAATCTTGGTCAACGGCTACCAACGATGGTGTTCCAAAGCCTTGTAAAAATAATTCTCTGACCATCTGTCCTGGGCCTTTAGGCGCGACCATTATTACGTCAACGTTAGCTAAGGGCTTTATCCATTTCCAGTGCACTGCTGCCCCGTGTGAGAAGCTTAGTGCCATCCCTTCAGAAAGATGAGGTTCGATTTCTTTCTTGTACAGAGCACTCTGTTCCATATCAGGGACCAGCAAATGTACAATATCAACATCTTTCGTTGCTTCTTCAACAGGCATTACTTTATGACCGTCTTTCTTGGCTATTTCCCAACTCTTTCCCTCTGGTCGTAATCCGACAGCCACCTTCAATCCACTGTCCTTCATATTGTTAGCCTGCGCCCTACCCTGAATTCCGTAGCCAATTACACCAAATTTTTCTTGTTTAATATCATCCAAATTGATGTCATTATCGTGCCATCGCCGCGCATTCATCAAATTCTTATGTGTCACTCTGGAATATATATACCTCTGGCGATCGAACCTGTCACTTCTAACTCATCAATGAAAGCCCAGTATCTTAAGCTATCCTTTTGCTGTGGAGACTTTCTCCGCTCTTAGGTAGTCTAAGTAATAAAATAGATAGGTCCGATCGTTAATCTTTAAAGTCCAAGGAATATAATCTTCTCTTGTAATATACTTGCTTCCTATCCTGAAACCAGATCTTTGCAATAAATGCCTAAATGATTGAGGATCAACTCTTCTTCCACTCATGTTTCTGTTATAGTCATAGGGTGAAGTAAAGACGACCTCTCCATGTGCCTTTAATAGTCCATAAACTATAGCCAGCAGTTTTTCTACGTCCAGCAACTCTATGATATTCAGAGCTAGGATCAAATCAAATTTCGTCGGAAGAAATGGAGGAGACAAACAATCTGCGACAACGAACTCAAGATTCCCCTGCCTAGCTTCAGACATACGCTTTCTGGCTTCGCTAATGAAGGAAAAAGAAAGGTCGATTCCTACTACAAATGCAAATTTTTTGGCCAGCTGCATGGCAGTATACCCGGAGGAGCAGCCTAAATCCAAAGCTGCACCATCTAGATTTGTCGCGCTACTATGGACGACCTTATTATAGAGCTCGTTAGGCTTCATCTTCCATCTCAGCAAAGAAAGGAATCTATCCTCGTTGGTAAAATCAAATTGGACCCAATTATAAGATTTGTACAATGAACCCTCCTCTTCATACACGTCCACAGGTTGGGAGCCGTTGGGTCGGACAATAGTCGTGCTGATCTCCTTCAGATATTCCTTCATTGAAGATGTTTTGATGGATAACAGCCATTTGCCAAGGAGGGAGGGTCTAGAGGATACATATTCTACAAGATTCTCTACCAACAACGGAACTCCACCGATTATAGGGTATAGATGATCGCACGTCTTGCATTTGATGAATCCTTCAGTACATTCGTTCCCATCGCTAACTTCAAGTATATCAAGTTCTAGGTTTCGCTTTGGTCCCAAATGTTTTACACACGCTAGATGCCGAACTAGTTGTATCTTCATTGTCTAATTCCTAAAATGCCATCAGCTTTTTAGGCATACGTACAATAATAGCATTCTCACTCTCCAGTTCCAGTACAATCGGTTCTATGTGATTACGTACACTGACTCTGACTGGCTGGGCTTGTACTGATCTTTGGTATAGTTAAGATTTTAGAATTAACTTTGAGATGTTAAATCCTTATTCTCTATTCTCTGACTTCTTGATATACTCGATAGCCTTATAGAAGTTTAGATAGGATTTATTAGTACTGGTCATTGTGTTCATGCGGATTTTTAGATTCTCAACGACTTTTTTTAAGGCATCTTCCTGTTCGCTAGAGACCAGTCTTGTTACGTTGTTTGCTTCGCTTAGGAAATCCATCATATACCTCATGTTGAAAGGATTTTCCCGTAAAATGGACGCTACTAATTCTGGTGAGTCATTTAAGACACTCTCTGTGATCATTGCCTGCATTCCGAAAGTGGTTCCTGCCACTCTCTTTAAGATTTTTAGGTCTAGCTTAGAGATCACCAAACCCAGGACTATATTAACGTAGTATGTTAACCCTATGACCACAGC
>JBKPHJ010000245.1:0-25235 GCA_046729835.1 Thermoproteota archaeon | reverse complement strand
CTGTTAGCCTCAATGTATTCCTTCTGGGCTGTGGAAATATCCTGTTGGTCATTCAATCCAATGATCTATAATATCTTATCCAAATAAGAGTTTGTTGAGATAGGGAAATTTAGGCCGCGACGTTTCTGCGTTCATGGAATTATTACGTATTAATAAAATATTATATAGCTTAGAACTAGAACTGGTTACGGATTGCAGTAGTGGAACCTATTCACAGGCAAATCCTTGAGGTTTAGATCTCCAGACATAGAAATATACTAGTTACAGAGTCATTCCTAAGAAAATTAATCAAGATTTATGGTAAACATACTGTATATTCAGATGGAGGATCATGGTACCCGGAAGCATGTTCATATCTTGACCTTAAACATTTACTCCATTCACAGTTTGAAAAGAGTATAGCTTCTACTTCTAGCAATTTCAAATGCATACTCTGCTGCACGTATAGAAACTTCGGAGCCATCTAACGCCACAAGAATGTTTGAGAATTCTTTTACACTACGCATTGACCATTCAGTTTTAGATCCAATTATACGCGATTACCAAATATATTACATTATAACTTATTGCAAATACAACCTACGCTGACAGTGCGATTGGCGTGCTGCCAGATTCGTACATGTTCCACTTGGTAAGTCTGAACCTCCAAATCCCCGATAAATGCAAGTCAAGATATGTGTAATCTATACAAAGAGAATTTTGGTATTATTTTGAAAGTCATCAATGTTCAGATCTTTTCGGCGCTTCTTTTAGGAAAAATATCTCAAATAAAGAAGAAAGAGTAAAAAATAGGGGAGAAAAACACGCTGTAGTACAAAAATTCTAAGCAGTTAATGATATGCGATAGATGATGTAAAATCCAGTTGGAAATTATACCTATAACTTTATTTTCGAGTTAGTGTACTAATGCTTATGGCAGATCAGGCATTCATGTATGCCATAGTAGCTGGTGCTCTCGCAGTACTAGCAGGAATATTGTTCGGCTCAAGAGCTCGAAGAAAATCCGAAGAGAGAAAGTCGACTGCTCCTGCTTCTACCTCCGAAGAAAGGAGGAGTGCCATATGAGGAAAACAAATTTTATTCCTAAATGGACTGATCCGAGTCTGTCCTAAAGCAGCGCATGCTCGAAACACTAGCGCCTAACGTATCTGTATTAAAACAGATAAATCATACTGGTCCATGGAGAAAGGATACGCGATGAATATGCTTTATGTTGGTTTATTTCCATTGCTCGTCTTTTCGTTATTAGAGACTATGAGTAATACCTCTCTCGTGGCTATGGATCTGACTGAGATCCATCGGAATAAGTCTTTAGCGTTACTGGGTGCAGGTAATAATAGCAACGAAACTTTGGTATTGCAAGGCGCCACGCTGATCGATGGAACTGGTGCTCCTCCAAAAAGTGATGCAGTTATAGCCATCAATAATAACAAAATAATCACAGTATCTAATCAAACTAACTATCGCAATAATCCATTTTTTAATGACTCCAATGGAACACAAGCAGGTATAAGACTTCTAAACCTAACTGGAAAATATGTCATTCCAGGACTTTTTGACACGCATGCTCACGTAGCGGGAGTACTAAAAGGTTCCTATGACAGAGCTATATCCGAAAATATGCTTGGTATGCTTTTAGATTATGGCATTACGACGATTAGGAATCCAGCGGGTCCCACTAATGAATCAGTATTCTTAAGGGAAGAGGTACACGACGGAAAGATAAGAGGACCTGAGATCTTTACTGCTGGTAGACTTCTAAATACTCCTGAATTACCTATACCGTTTGTGGAAAAGCAAGTAATTACTGACGAACAGGTTAGAGAGGAAGTCCGTCGTCAGGCAGCAGCTGGAGTAGACTACATCAAGCTATATGTTGGATTGACTCCAGATCTATTGAAAGCAGCAATAGATGAAGCTCATAGTCAGGGAATCAAAGTCATAGGACATCTTTATCTTACGTCTTGGACTAAGGCAGCTAATCTTGGAATTGATTTTCTAACTCACGGCGTTCCCGTATCTCCATTCCTATTGTCCGAAGACAAGCAACAGATCTTTAATCTAACTGGTGGAGGTCCATTTGATCATTCGTTATGGCTTGATCTAGTCGATCTTAATAGTACAGAGATTAGAAATATGATAGATAGCTTGGTACAGAACCAGATACCAGTAGATCCTACTTTGAGTATATACGAAGCAATATTCAAGCAAGGTTCCTATAATCCTCAGAACGAGCAGCGTTGGAGTAAAGTGTTACAACTAACAAGAATGATGCATGATAGCGGGGTAAAAATTCTTTCGGGTACAGACATACCTAACTTTGGACTTGTTCCTGGAAAAAGTCTGCATCACGAGCTAGAGTTACTGGTTGAAGCGGGCATCAAACCATCGGATGTTATCAAGATAGCCACTAATAATGGAGCTGAAGCCCTTGGGATAATCAATCAGACCGGTACCATTGAACTAGGGAAACAAGCAGATATTCTAATCTTGTCTGCAAATCCTATTGAAGATATCGAAAACACCAAAAGGATTAGTGGGGTCATCGCCAATGGTATGATTGTGGAAGATTCCAATATTGAATAAAGGTTGACTGTAGCTAGTAAGACTCTTCAAGTAAAGTACGACGCAGACTTTTCATCAAAGTTATCAGCATGTCAAAATCTTCTTCAGTCAACTTCTCAATCCCATCGATTTCGGTATGAAGCTTCTTTCCCGATTTTTGAAGTTGACCCTTACCACATCTGGTGCATTGTTGTCCTGGCTTGTATCCGTAAATATGTACTCCTTCCAGAAACTCCTCTTCATCTTCATCTTTCTCACCAAAATAAAGCAACATCTCTTCATACTGAGATCTGTCCTTCGACCCTGGCGGATAAGATATTACTTCCAATGCAGAAATTGTTCCATTAACAAATGTACCTTCACTCGGTTTTCCATTGAAATGAAATACTTGCGGTGAGAATGTAAGGCCGCTACTGGAATTCTTTCAATAAAATCTTTACCTGTTATCTCGAACGATATTTTATGTGGTTCATCAATTTGATATTCGACTTGAATTGACAAATGATCTCTATCTGCGTCAAGATTAAGATTGAGAAACTCCTTAGTCCTCAATATTCCGTTGGATTCGTATATGACTTCTATTTTCCCGTAATATCTCGGATATCTCGACTGATATGAAGCGATATCCCTATAATACTCAAATGTATCTTTGATCGGTCGTTTTACCATCCAGGGCTTGTCTTTATACCACCTTATCAATTTACGCAACAGATCATATTTTGACCTGATATTTAGATATACTCCGGCAGAAAGCTGAAAAACTAAATCATCGGATAAGTTAGATATGTTACTGGTTAGAGTACCAAAGTCCTTGATAGCTTAGGTTTCCGTTAGCTATCCGTTATTCGTTACTAGTTTTAGAACAGCAAAGTCTCATAAATGAAATCACGGGTAACAAGTAAAGCAATGCATAATTGGACACTTTCTATAACAAGTCTTCTTCTAATTGTATTATCAAATTAGCAAATTTGATAATGTAGTTTTAGCCGCGGAGATTGTAACTTTCCTTGGCTTATTTATCATTTTGATCATTTCCCATTGCGAAGCTTGCTTCCCACGCCAGAATGTTCAATAAATCCATTATCTTGTAATGTGTAAGGTATTTTCGGAGCTGAACCTACATCTACTATATATTAGCCTATTATAGTTCATAATATCGCTAGTGTAATGTTCATTTTTGTTAAGTGTAGACACTTCAGAATTGGTTTTCTAAGGAGTGAGAAGATAGGGATGTATTCCTACCTATCAATCTCAGACTACCTGCTACACTGGGTTATCGCCACATCTTTGACTGAACTATCTTGTAGAATTGGACAAGGCGCAGGCGGTTTTAACAAGTATGAATAGCACGCGATGAAAGGTTGAATTATTTAGAACCTTTTTATTTTATGTAGCGCATAAAATAGCTAAGGCACACATAAAGGCGATAATAGCTAAATTCCTTTGATAGGTAACAATTATTCTATACACCAATAGAATCAATGCTTATGTTCATCCTCATATTGTCTGAATAATTAATTCACAGCCATCTAGAGTCCAGAATTAGACGAATGTGCGTTATTAACATGCTGATCAAGTTCCAGTTTATTGCGAGCAGTCAGTCCACATATGTTACATGTTTCAGAAAAATTATAATCCTGGGCAGTCTGCTTCTTGACATTCTGTATGTGGCCGCAGCTCGAATAGTGCTCGCCAAAATTAGCCCCATTAACAATTTCTCACTTCGACCTCATTATGACAGATGCGAGGCAATGTTCTATCCTCGTTATTCATAAAATTAGATTCAACTCCTTTACTATTGCCATAATATGTGAAATACATTGATGGCATGCTTTAAATCGGAGATAATTTTATTTATGAATAACGATATCGCAATAGGGTGTGAGATTAGGCCCAGATTAATCTAGATCAAGATTAATGTGCAAGAGTCCCCATCATGGCGATCGGTCACAACTAGCTCGGCGTATGGTCCGTCGGCTCTTCTTACGGGGGTGTTGTTTACATATGTATCTATATCTTTTACGTTTCTAGATCCCTAAGAACGCTCAATCCTTTCGGGCATAATATCACGATTGTGATATCGGAGTTAGCCTGTATTCTCTAATTTACCCGCTACAGATTCATTAGGATTCTGGCCTTCATTCCTTTGTTCTATTTCATTATCTTCGTTAGACATTATCCATTGTTTTTGTTTAAAAAACCAAAATAGAAACGCAACCATACCAATCATTGTTACAATGACAATCATAAATCCTATGGGTACGTTGCCAATGTTAGTCAAATCTATTCCATTCATGCCGTAAATTCCAGCAATAAGAGTCAATGGCAGTAGAATGGCTGTAAAGATTGTAAGGGTTCTCATTGTATCATTCATTTGCATAGATAAATTAGCAATATACAAGTCGCGGTTGGAGTTAATCGTGTCACGAAAAGATTCTACTAATTCTATTAATTGATAGGTATCATCATATGCAATCTGCAAGTATTTGACTTCATCTTTGTCTTTTTCGGTATGAGTAAGAAAATTCATAATATTTCTTGCCTGCCAGAAATGTCTTCGTAGTAATATTATCTGTCTTGTGAGAATATCTAATTACTCAAGAATTTTTTTTGTTGCTCTCTTTTGTAATGATTTCTGTCCAAAATCGGATATAGTTAATTCTACTGATGTTAATAACTGCTCATATCTACTAATGATTTCTGTGAGAATATTGTAATATAAAGCATCAATTGTTGCTTCCATCACCTTCCTATTCCTTTGTTCAAAGAGCAGCTGTACATTAGTCAGCAGGTCCACTTTATCAGAATGTACAGTTATAAGCCATTCTGTCCCATGAAAAAAGTATACACCTTCGGTTACAAGATTTTCAAAGGTCTTGTATCTTATATCAAGTATGAGTGTAAACTTATGATTATCTAAAACTCGAATCTGCGGTTTCTTTGATTTATGCGTCAGCGCCTCTACAGCTGAGCTATCTAGGTCGAAGGCCTCCTTAATCTCGGATATTTCTGACGGAGTTGGATTAACAATATCTATCCACAACTTAAATCCTTTTTCAATATCCTCCTTTGTACCATTTTGTCTTACATGTGTTGAATTATATGTAATCGCCGTCTGCAAATACAATTGTTATCATACCTAAAAAAGTTAAAAATGGTTGGATGATCTCTTCTACTCGTTATATACTTCCGTTGTCTAGTCTTCTTCACAGGTTAACGATTGAGTGTTCCGTTAGCAATCGAAATTATTTAGCTCATTTGACATAATTTACTAAGAAGTGCCGTCTGATTTGATAATGAATAAAACCCTAATGTTAAACTCATCAATACCCGACTGGTCGATGATCATGGGCTAGCTCGGCTAGAACTAGCATATTTTTTCCCTGCCCGAAGCAATGAATCGCGACACAAAAAGATAATTTTTCTAGTCCGCGATCTTTAATAGAACGGTATTGTCGGTGATGTCGTATCGTAGGCGTTTGTCAAATCTTTCTTCTATTATGTGTCTGCAAACTTCCTTAATAAGATAGGAATATTTGTATCCCATACCATGCCTGATTATGATTTTGCAGCCATGCTCCAATTGCTCATATCTATATGGTGTTTGTGTGACTCTCAGCCAACTTTGAATAATGCCCAAAAATGCTGAAAAATTAAATTCCCCACGTAACAGTAAACTCATATCTTTGAGATCATTTACTGTGGATTGCGCTATCCCTGATAGTTGTCTTTCTGAAAGCTGTTCTACTATACTTGTTATGAATGATTTGGGTAAATAAAACATCTTGGCTTGTGGAGCGTCAGCATGCCAATCCAGATATTCTTTGATTATCTGATTGATTTTTATATTCAGGCTAAGGTATTTTTTCTTAGACTCATTCTGCAACTGACGTATATTCTCAGAAGGGATCGTAAATGTAATCGGCTCACCAAGAGATTCTTTTTCATCATCATTGATTACATCATTAGAGATACATTTGCCCTTCAAATGTGTTTTAGAAATATAATTAAAGGTATGATAACTCCGGTCAAAGGCACAACTGGTTGACATATTGATCCATAGTTTGCCCACTATAATTAATAAGCATTATAGTTATCCTCAAAAATGAGTTCTTTTATCACGTGGATCAGAAATATTGACTAATAGTCGCAAACAATAGCCAATAATGCTGCAATATCTGTTAGAACAGGTGTCGGATTGGTAAAGACGGAATTAGTTATCCTTATAAATGAGGACAAGCATACGACCAATCTTCATACATTTTGGAACTATTAAATAGTATATAGTTTACTTCGTCATGATGAACTTGAGTATAAATAGAAGAATCCTTATGAGTACGATCTTCGTAGTAGGAGCCAGTTTGACAACAGCGATATTAGTATCTCCAGTAGGAACATTGATGACTGCACGTGCATTTGCTCAGACCGAAAATATGACAGGTGGAGAAAATTATACAGGAGGAAATTACTAGTTCGCGTATGGCAGGAAGCGGAGTGGCGATACCACCATCAACATTAACTCCGTAATTCATTTGACCTGATAAAATGCTCCTTATGCCTATATTTTTTCCCTGATAATAACAGATATAACACTAAAACCGAGGCGCTCGAAGGATATATTCACATGAACATAGCCGTTTCACGTTTTGACTTCGGGTCATCATTGCCTGAACTGTGGTATTTGGTTATAAAAAATTGGAGTAACAGCAACAAAAATATTATCAACATATGGGTTTAGAACAGTTAAATTCCAGGCAGTCTAGTCATCTAATGCATATTAAAGTGAAATTAGATGATACAGCTACTAAAATACAATTTGGTGATAGTGCTTGTACATGTAAATCTTGTAATCATAGAATTGCGTTAGATTGTATCGACGCAAACTGCAGTTGTTGTCGAAAGAGCGATCATTCTATGGTTTTAGACGGGATAGAAGGCTTTTCTTCACAGACAGATACTTAAGACGTAAATTCCATTTTTAACTATTAATTAAATCTGATTAAAAATCCTAATGTACTTTCAGGCCCCACCTGCTTTCGGAGATATTCCAAGTCTTTATTATCATCTAAGTGTTCTATACACAAATAGGTGGGAAAGATAGGACAAATGTTGAAAGATATTGATTTCCCAGTAACCAAGCAAAAGGTAGTTGAGCACATCAGGCAACTACACTCTGATAGTCAAGAGAATGAAGCAATATTAGAAAAACTGGAAAAAATAGAAGAAAAAGAATATGAAAATGTGTCAGATATTACTATGGCCGCCGGTTTAGTATACTAATGAATAGTTTACACGTTGTATGAGGTTCACGAACTAGAATTGTATTGAATCCAAACACAAAAGATCTATAATGGAACACTCAGAGAAAAATCCAGCTTTATGGCCATGGAACAGCAAAAGACTAAACGATAACGAGAAGCGAACTTTGGATCACAGATAAAATCTTTGAAAATCAATACCCTCGCAAGTATCTGAAAAATATGCTACTGTTGCTAGTGACTTTGTCATAATGAATCCTCTATCTATACGTATGTTTTGATCTGGAAAGAGTCTATCTGATCAGTGTGTTCTAGAAATAATGACATCTGCTACATCCTTTTCATCAGCAGAATCAAGCATGGTGTTCTTATCTTCTCTAATCAAATCATGATCTAAGAGGCCAATTTTTAAACTTGCTTTATTAGAACCCTGAGTTCGGACTGTCTTATTCCAAACTGCCACGTCCTGTTTGTCCACTATATCTAATATATCGGCAGAAGCCGCTGTTGACGTATTGAAGAAAGGCCGTTTATTCTCACTTCTTGTATACATAGTACTCGTTTATTGCTCATTCGATGTTCTAATAGAAGGTTTATGCTTTAAATGCCTTATAACGATAAATATCAGCAAATCAGTGAAATTAATTATCTGAATTCTATAAATCATCAGCTCAGCTCAGTCTCGCATAGATGACCACAGAATGAAAGAATCGAAGACCTGCATTTACCTCAACCGAAATATCTAACTCACATAGGGAATTGATATGCCAAGATATGCAAGGAAGGTAATGGGCAACGGCTAGTGCGATTTACTTCTTCTTTGTCCTTTTTCTGACCTTGGTGCCCTGATTGATTTTTTCCTTTTAGATTTGGGCTTGATTGTGGTGGCGTAACCTAACTTACTTTTTCTTGTTGTTGCTGGAGATGTTCTTATCCGTTGAATATCCTTTTTGATCTGAGTTAACTGCTTTTGTAATTGAGTAAGTTTAGATTGTACCTTATTTACCGATTGTGACTGACTTACTGCTGTGGAGCGTTCCCGCTTCTCCGATGATTGGATCAATGTTCTTATTTTATCAATTTCATTCCTATTCTTTTTGGCCTGCTTTAGTATCTGAGATAAGTAAGTAGTTGTTCGCCTCTTAAGTTCTTTCTTCTTAATTATATATTTTTCTTGAGCTTGTTCTATCTTTCTGTTCTGCTCTTGCAACTTATCTTCGTACCCTGTTGCAGGTATTTCGTCTAGAGGAGTCGTTTCGTCTAGAGGAGTCGTTTCGTCTGTAAAAATCTGGTTATCCATTACCTCAGTTGAAGCAGGCTCTTCCCCTTTTTCCTCTGAAACGTAATGATTTTGTGACATACTATGTATCTGAGTTGTTCGCCACAGATATAACTTAGATCATATAATCTGCAAAGAAAACGGAATAAGTTAAATACGCTCCCCTAAATGATGCTAAAGTTATCTCTATCTATATCTATCTAATAAAATTTTGAGTTTAAAAAGTCAGAAAAATGAGTCTTACACACTTAGCGTACCTCTTTAAACCCATAAAAATCAACTCCAACTACAGCTTAATTTCTGACAATCCAATAGCAATGTTGTACCACTATGTTACAAATGTCAGAAATTGAAAAGCTTGAAGAAAATTGGGTGAAGCAATGCGTTTAGAGATGGCTGCTCAGAAAGCAGTCGAAGAATTGGATTCCAGGGGACTACTCGATGAAAACGGAATGCTAAGCCAATTGCAAAAAATGCAAGCACAAGCTGGGAACCATCAGTCAAAGCTCGAAAAAATAGTCCAAGATCAAGATCAACTCGACGTAAATGGAATCAAACTTGTTGCATCAACCAAGATCCAGAAGTCGCACAAGAAACATCCCAGAAGTGTTCTAGTATGATGTAAACATATTTGGGAGTAATCCGGATTCTTCTGAAGCAATAGAATTTCTATGTCTTGCAGAAGGTGGAGAAATAACCCATTATGAAGTGTTAAATGCGATTTCAAAGAAAGTCAGGAATAATAAGCTTTCTACTACTGTGAATTCAATTTTAAGAGAAGAAAAGAGACATCTGCAACTATGCACGAAATTAGCGAAGTAAATTGCATCAAAATAGTCTTTGATGCAGCACCGCAACAACAACTAACGTGGCCATGTTTTGATTAATCAAATTTAGTGCGGAATTTAGATAATATCATTTTATAGTTTGTCGAATAAGCTTTAGTTGCAATGGGAGAACTAACTAAAAAACTTAAGGACACTCTTACAGGCGCTAAAGATACCGTAACTGGAAGCGGGGAAGACGATCCGTATGGAAAATCTCATGAGAGCGATCCATTAACAGAATACGAATCCAAAGAACCGATGACTCCAGCAAAGATAAAGGAGCATGAACCCATGGCCGTAAAAAGAGAGATGTCAGAGAGAATTACAGAACCGGGAGAAGTGGGTACAAATCCGGAAGAAGCAGCGCAGAGAGCAAGAAGAAGCGGCATGACCAAAGGAACTGCGGGCGCTGGTGAAACCGGCAGCGAATACGAACAAGGAAGCGCGGGTACTAATCAATAGACGAATAGCTCTTTAGGATTTAACAAGTAGGCGGCTGATGTCAGCCAAAACCCCCATTATTTTTTATTACAACGAGGCTGCGCTGATTAGATTGTATTCTTTAAATCTAAAATTCTTTTATTCTATATTGCCCAAATTTATTGGGCAGGGTTCCCCACAAGTTCCCATTGAAGACCAAGTTGATGGGGGTGGACTCCTTCTTATAGCATCATGAGTGGAATCCGGTAGCAAGAATAAGTGCGGACACCGGTGCTACATTTGGTCCAGTACTCAAATTGGCAACTAACTGGACTACGGCGGTGGATAAGTACCGACAGCCATCCACCTGCATCTATTTTCATATGCGTTATTGTTTTAGTATAGCACGAGATTTCTAATACAGCCTCTTGTGTACTTATGTTCTACATATGATAACGATTTGTAATTGAAAGCGTCTGCTGAATTCAACTCTATTATAATGGTATCTGCAATTCATATTCTATCTAACACGTGCTTTTATATAGTTTGTAAAACAAGCTACAGTGTCATGGCTAATAGAGTAGAAGGCGGCGAAAAATCTATAAAATCTGATGAGACCAGTAAAAATGTGAATGCAATTTTTTCAAGTGTTGTTTGTGCCCAACAATTTAAGTCACGTCGAGAATTAAATGAGCATGAGAGCGGTCAGCATTAAACTCAGTGCTACGGAATCTAATTCTTAAAATGATAAACCAGCAAACTATGTTCTGCTTAATAGTAATGTTGTAACAAAATTTTTATAAATGGTAGAAATTGAAGAAAAATTGGGTGAAGCAATGCGTTTAGAGATGGCTGCTCAGAAGGAAGTGGAAGGATTGGTTTCCAGGTGACAGCATAATGCTTTCAAGAGAGTATATCAACTTCAATAGATCTCATGCTCGAGTGTGCTCGATCTTGCATTATGGTATTGTAGATACTCATCTTAGAATCGGTACCGGGAAGATAAAGTTGGATTTTTTTCTGCTCAGCGCAAACAGCACAACTGAGTATGCATATATTCGTCAGATTATTTAATCCCATATTCCTATTCAGCATCTCGATATTTGCTGGATCGGGTTCAATAGCGATCACTGATCCTGCTGAACCGACGCGTCTAGAAGCAATGAGAGTATAACGTCCTACATGCGCGCCTACATCAATAACTGTGTCTCCTTCTTTCGGGACAAAGTACCGATCAATTATATCTTCCTCCCTTGTCGTTAAACTAATGAAATCTTCCTTGACAAGTGGACAGTATATTTTATAGTTATATTTTGATACGTTTATTTTGAATAGTCTCGGACGTTTTCTTCCTATTTTTTACAAAACCAGACCCATAAAACTTGCTGACAATGTAGAACGAAGGGCTGAAATGCCCGCTTAAAATGCGTGTGTAACGCAGCCTTTTGTTTGCCTTGAAAAATAGCAACTCTCTTTTTTTCTTTCCAACGACTAATCTCAGTAAAACCCGATGAATAATATATGTTACCTTCACAGCTGAAAGAACAAATTTATCAAACCTTGGATATACAGACCCTATCGGCTCCATCATAAACCATGAAAATAAGCTAGTCATTCTATATGATATCCTATATATAACTTCATTCTTTAAAAAAGAAATCTGATTTCTGTAACGGCCTTTCAGCAGAATCTTTAGAGAGCTCAGCGAGGTCGGACGATGGACTGTTATACATAATTTGTATGAGACTATCACCTTGGGAGTATGTGACTATTGCATTCATTATTTTGTTCGACCTGCTTTGCTCCAGATAACCATTTTGCGAAAGGCGGCTTGCCATATGTTCGAAGCTCATATACAGCTCTACTACTAGTGTAAGTGGCTAATTGAATTATTCACTTACAAGTACAAGATAATTGTTGAATTCATATGCTAAACTTGTTTGATTCAATTTCATGCTAATCTTATTCGCAAAATCTGTAAATTTGTGCTCGACTAATTCATCTGTATGTACCTCAACACGGGTGTACTTTACCGGTTCAAACTTTCCTTCGAAATACCCATCCAACTCAATCAAGGACATACCTCCATATTTATCTGCAATCGTACGGACATTTCCAAATATCCCTCTAGTCGAGGTAGATAGAATTTTACTGAATTTTGAAGTATTTTTACTCTCATCGTATAATTGCTATCCAATCGGTTTGCTTTATACCTTTGAATACAAATTCAGTATAATATTAGATCGCATTTACTTTACGAGAATTATACGAACCCCTTTATATCTAAGATCGGGGGTATTTGTGATAACAAAAGTCAATGGCACAACGGCACGTAGTCTAAATAGCACAAATATTTAGTAGGTATCCATAATCGAGGATGTGCTTAATCTGAAAGCTCATGATATTCTAACAACTATAAGTATTAAATATTTTGAAATCTAACAATTGTTGTAGTTGTCGATCGGCGGAAGAATTGCTACTGTCATTGCTTCGATAGCAATAAGCTACCTTCTCAAGAGAGTCTTCGAGAGAAGAGGTAAAAGAAATGATGCAGTCACAAAATGATATTTGGTTTGCAAGCTGAAGTACTTGTCAAGTATTGCGAATGTAGAATTTGTAAGGGATGAATTACAGCGGTTAAGATCAAAGCCTTGATAGACAAGACAAAATTAGTATGGGACAACAGAAAAGAAAGAAACATTAGGTGCCAACACGGTAACAACGTATATAGAAGGAATTACATGGAGAACTATCATAAACACAAAGACCTTACCCCATTGGGTGCAATTTACAGATTTTTAAGTGAGTATACAGTTCAAAATATGACGGATCTGCCGTGGGAACACCAGTACCAAAGACAACCCCCCCATTATGGACGAAGAGACTTAGAAGATGATGACGATAATACAACAGAATGCCAAGCTAGCATATCTCAAAGCTGACGCTTAAATTTAGAGTATAGTTATTATTCATCTTCGAGTATATCGTCGGCCTGAAGATATTTAATCATAGAATTTGTGACAGTTATTAATAATCAACAATCCTTAAGACAATTATATTTGTTATAGAGAGCATTTATTTGCAATTACAAACGAGACAATTCAGTTTCGACTATCTCTTTAAGTTTGATAATGAAGATATGAAGACCTTAAGCAGGCATACGAAGCATACTCTGCGTTAGTCTGCTTCTACCAGTAGTCAAAGTAAAACTTTGTAATCCCTACCAGCATTGATGGTCGACCGCCAAGAATTGAGTGACTTACTAATATATCGTTTGGTTATTGCTTGCTCAGAGTCATTAACCATTAAATACTATTATAATCAAACGATCCCAATGAAGAGGATTTCGGACAAAAATCGAACAACTACGAAAAGTGTAATGGATATAACTAAACAATCAGTTTATGTAAGAAAAAGAAGAGGCAAAAATATCGGAGATGTAGAGGCAGTAAGTACGGATAAGATCGTAGTTAAAACTGGATTAAAGGGTGCACGTTATTATTATGTTCCGATAGATAAAGTAGAGGGATGGGATGGTCATGTAGTATGCTTAAATATTACAGAAGATGAAGTGAAGCAATTTGAAAGTAAAGAAAAGCCTGATAAATCTAGTTATTTTACCAAAGATCAAGGTTACGGTAGTGAAGCCACTTACAAGGACAAGAAACTATCTGATAAACTACCATTTATACAAGTAATCGAAAGAACAGACTGAAGGAATAGGAAATTATCTAGGAGATAGCTGAGGTATGGCGTTGCCAGGCGTACGTTCTATTATTTTGTCAGGGGTAGATACTCAAGTAACCTGTTCTTATCGCATTGGGTTATCCTCTTCTGTGCTCTCTTTCTTACACAGTTATCACACTTGCAGATCTCCCCAGCAGCATCTATGTCTTCAGCTTTCATAATAACAAGCACTTCGTATTGGTAGTTGCTGAACCATCAATTCTCGCTATTTGATGATTCGCTCCAGAATCATGGAAATTTATCACTGATTCTTTACTGATACCCTCATGTCCCAATGTAACTAATGCGGCCAATAATCTTCTTGCTACTTTAGGGACTTCCTACATAATATGACATGATAACACCCATAGCACATTTTCTGCTAAGTTTATCAGAATATCGTTCTCTTGCCTGTGTAAACTGTTTACCGTACGTCCGTAGGATTTTAGAAATCGTCATTTCTTTCTTTAATTGTCGCTAATTCATATATTATGCAAATATAGTAATCAATAAATACACACATGTGTGTATCCACATATGTGTGGAGAGACAAGCTAAATTTTGATTTATACTACCTTCATGAGAATATATGTATGCCATTCTATTTACCGGCAAGTTTGGATTGAATAAGCATATTTATCTTACTTAATATCGTTTCTCCACTCACTGGTTTTATTATAAAGTCATCTGCGCCATATTCCAATATTATATTCTTCGGACCATCATCATTTGCTACTACCAAAATTTTCGTATCTGAATTTGTCTGTTTTATTCTAGATACAACCATTGCTCCCCTATCTTCAGCTATTTTTCCATCTAATAAGACACCGTCTATATTTTTTGATGAAAGCTGCTCTAATAATTCTATACATTCCTTAGCGCTAAACGCCGTCCTAACTTCATAACCTGACAGTTTAAACAGAGCGTATAGATAATTAACCACTATCTTATCCTCATCTGCTATAACTACCGACGGTACGTTAAGGACATTAATCATGTATAGGGCTGCAGCATTATTAAGGATATAGTTATTATTAAAGTAGCGGTTTGTGTATTTCTACCGCATAATAATTGTTTATCTCCCAAATCGATGCAATTCATTTGCTGTCAATAAAGAATCTAATAATTAAGTCAGATGATAACAATGCGATCTCAGAAGTACCATTATCAGATTTTCTTTTTACCGCAGGGAACATCAATAAAATCGTTATCAGCCTTGTTACCGTCCTGATGATGAATTGGAATTTGCGATCACTTTGTATCGTCTAAAATGCAACTTAAGCAAGTATTGCTTTTGGTCAGCTGCTTCCAGAATATCAAAGTCTTTAGTATGGTAAAGGCATAGTAGCCTTACTTTAAGATTTAGCTTAGTCGGCAGAGATTCTTCATATTCAAGTAAGAAATCTATCCCTCCTTGCTTATAGTTGCTTCTATGTTGGTGATCTCGAGAACCCATATCTACAAGGATTAATATTCCTCGTTTGTTTCTTCTTGTGGCATTCTCATTCATAATGCTCAAATAAAATAGAAAATCTTTTGCCGACCCAAAATAATCTTGAGCAGAGTCGATTACAAGTAGAGATCTTTCTTTTTTCTCATATCGGTCTAAGTCTATCTGTAATTCTCTCAGGTACTTCCTAATAACATCCCTTGTATCATAGTGTGACATAATCATAACTGCTTCATTGTTTTCAAGATTTGTTTTACAGAATTTAGAGTATATCTCTCTAAGGATATACAAATCAGGGTAAATCATTATATTGTGTTCTCCAAAATCCGACTGCTTCTCAAATCTGTCTAATACCTCTGGAGCATGCCCTTGCTCTATTTTGAACATGCCATTTCCATTATCAACTGAATGTTCGTCACCAACTGAACCCAAAATAGACTATTAACTCTTATGCACTATTGCTTTTAAGATTATACACTTCATTTCAGTTCACAATTCTTCGACAGCGATTGCTGTGAACTTTCATTCTACTTGACATTGCATATATTCATATCCATATTCTGTTACGAAACTACAGGTATTGCATTTCATATTTAATTTATTTAGTCTTTGACTTACGACCAGTTACTGGCGCAAAGAAATATTTTCTACCTTGCCACTACTGTTTTTCCTAGTTTTCTGTGAACTATCATCAAAGAAAGTATGTGTGTAGCATAAGCGAGAACAAGAAATACTGCAGCGACCGGCGACATACATGCATAAGCAGGTGAGATCTTGAACTGCCACGCACAACTTGAGATAATACGAGGCCTTAAAGAGGAGGCCGACTATACATTCAAGACATACCATGACTTTATTGAAGAAGATATTTATGGTCACTGTATAGGATAAGTCGGATAAATGGTAACAATACGCCAGTTGCGAACTAAAGATATCCCCCAATATCTCCATGTGTTAACAAATCTTACGGAAGTTAGGGTAAATTTAGCAACAGCAAGGAAGATTTACAAACAAGAAATAGCTACTAATCCATTGCATTATATTTTCATCGCAACGGATGAAAGAAAAAGTAACAGCGTTAAAGTCATTGTTGCATCCTGTACACTTCTGGTTGAACCGAAGATGATAGGAAATGGAGATAGGGTAGGGCATATTGAGGATGTCGCCGTCGCAAAAGAATATCAGGGAATTGGCATTGGCTCAAGGATTGTCGACTATGCCACAAGGTTCGGATTTGAAAAAATGAATTGTGTAAGAATCGAATTAGACTGCACAGAGTCCACCGCGCCTTTCTATGAAAAATTAGGGTATGTATATCACGACATTCTAATGAAGAAGGTTAGGGTCTCCGTCTCTATTCCACAGTTGTTGAGTGTAATTTGTCAGGTCAGTGAGAAATCCCTTTTGGACAAATTCATCTAGCCATATTTGATCTACCGTGACTATGTCAATTGGAGTTTGATTAGAAATCAAGCGAATTATTTCACTTCTTGTTGAGTTGTAAGGATATTCAACATACTTCACATCTATTGCAGAATCAGTTTCATTTCTTAAAACCTCAAGGGCATTATCTATCAGAACCTTTCCTGCATTAGGACCTGTACCTATTTGATTGAATAATATTGTAAGTATAACGTTGCTCTCGTCCTGTGTTCCGAGCACAACATTGGCGGAAATTATGGATATTATGACTAATGATGTGACAAAACCTACTGTAAGTACAACCAGCATCGACATATCATAGTATAGACACCACGATTCTTCTTTTTTAGGTTTATGGTTAATGAGGAAAAGGAAAGACAACTCGAATCAACAAAAATTATTTCAGGCCGGATTCAGTCCGATCTAAACCTTGTCATTGAGATGTTAGATGGTTTAGCGAATTCCAAATACTTTCAGACGGGAGATCTAATAGGAAATGGATCAGAAAAGTTGCTTAAAGAAAAGTATAATGACTTTCATGATGTTGTCAATAGGCTCTTTGTAATTGATAAGAATGGAGTTGTAAGAGTAAGCTTAGAACCCGAAGGTACGGAGAATTTTGTCGGACGAGATTTTTCGTCAAGGGGCTGGGTCGAAGACACCAAAGCCAACCGTTCTTTAACATTATCTGGAGGTTTTGAAAGACAAAATACATACAGAGTATTCATAGCATATCCAATAATAAACAGAGAATCCGATCAATATATTGGAACAATAGGTGCTTCGATTCCTACCGTACCCTTCTTTGCAAGATACGGAAATGTGGAACTCGGCGATAGACCATTCTTAGTTGCTTTTGATAGGTCGGGGACAATCTTGGGTAATGGGGTAGATGGGGTAGATAAGACTTTAGTAGGACAGAACTTTTTTGGAAGCTATGTCCAAGACATTATAAATCACAACGCTATATTGAATAACCTTACAGTCTTCCTACTGAAGGGCAACCAAGGTTATGCGATTTATAACTATGGAAGGGGAGAAAGATTGAATACCCAATATCCTGTCTTCATAGGTGATCGACCTGAATTTTTTATCCAGATAGTTACACCGACGGACCAAATTCATTCGCTAATACAAAACGTAATCTCTGGTGAGAATCTAAAGATGTTAACTTTATTTACTTCCACCTTTGTCGCCGTGGCGATATTGATCATACTTCTAGCTAAATGGAACAGCACTCTCAGTAAGGAGGTACAGAAGAAAACGACGGAATTATTGGAAACCGAACAGAAGAGAAAGCAGATAGAGGAATCGTATGAATTTATGAAAGAATATCTGAACGATGTATTAAAGGAGGTGAAAGCAGCAATAGGTAGCAAGAGGTAATTACGTTGTCATATAGCGAGATCGTTCCATAACTGTGTATTCTTTCTGAATTGATTGGTATATCTAGCACTTTGAGTGAGACAGTTTATCAGAGTAAATTAATCTCTTCTTTTAGTATTTTTTGCTGCTGATGGCTTTTCCAAACTTGCTTTTAAGGCTGCAATCAAATCTTGTGTTTGATGAGGTTCTTTTGTTACCTTACTTATTACACGTACCTTACCTTTTGCTTTTGCTTTAATTAGTTCCTCCAGTTCCTCCGCATATTCATCATGATAACGTGAAATATCAAAATCTTTGCTTGTTAAGTTTTCAACTAACAAGTGACCCAATGACCTCTCATTCTCATCTATCGCAGGGACCTTTGCTTCAGATATCTCTGTAATCTCTTCCACAGGTTTTATTTCACTTATATAATGCAGAGTATGCATAACAAGCCCTCTTTGATATGCTCTAATAGCAATTAGATGTTCCCTCTCACCGCCTTTTAGTACTATCTTTCCTATCGCAGCTCTTTTCGTATCATGCAGAACCTTCACTAGAAGAGAATATGCTTTGTCTTGGGTAGTAGTAGTCGTACTTGAAGAGGTAGAGGAGGAGGAAGTCTTTCCTTTCTTCCTACCTCCCCTATCCAATGAGTCAGGAGCTATATAGTAGCTCTTTTCCACGAACAATGGATCAAGTTCCTGTTCATCCACAAACTCTTTAATATTAATGGTTCTTGTGCCTTCTACAGCTATTTTCTCTAAATCTTGTTTTTCAATTACTACATATTGATCTTTTGCGATTTCGTAACCTTTCTTTATCTCTGGATATGGAACTTCTCTTTCTTCAACTGGACACCACTTTTTATATTGTATTCTATGCCCCTTGCTATCAAGCTGATTAAATGAAAAATCCTTTGAAGTATCAATTGCAGTATAAAGTTTGACAGGAATATTTACTAATCCAAATGATATGCTGCCTTTCCAGACGCTGGAGACCAACAGAGATCAATTTACATTATATTATAAGCTTAATAAATAGATCATTAAGAGACCGCCGTTGTAACTAACTTTGGCGCTCTAGTATACTATAGTCTTGCATCTGAATTGCCAACCGAATATGGCTATCTTCAATCTGGATGGCGTATTCAATTTTTAGTTATTATCTCTTAGCTCTCACGTGTTCTCGTTTGTTTTCTAGTAGCTCTTGTCTTAGTCAGCTTGCTATGTTTGTTAGCTTCTCTTTGAGCTTTACGTCTTCCACTTGCCATATGTTTCTTGGCTTGAACGGTAGCTGGTCTGGTCTTCCTTTTCAATTTGTCGATTTCTCTTTTAGCTTCAATCCCTCCCCTTTTCATTGCCTTCTTGGCCTGAATGGTAGTTGGTTTAGTCGATTTCTGTATCCTCCTTGCTACTTTTACAGCACGTCTAGACGTCATGGGAGCAGACTTTGGTACCTGGTCGACTGTCTCTTTCGCTATAGCCGCTGTCTCTTCTGCTGATGACAGTGTATTCTCTACCGCATTAGCAGCTTCAGCAGCGACACGACTATCACGCAGCTCCTTAGTTGTATCTCTGACATCTTCTGCGGTATCTCTAGCGGCACTAGCTGCTGCCTGCACTGATTCAGCCAGTTCCATAACTGCACCGCTGTCACCAAACGTCTTCACTGCTTCTCGTGTAGAAGAAGATGCCTCTCGTATTGTCTTTGCGGCATCCTTGATAGCTTCAGCAACTTTTTCAGCCTTAACTTTTAGGGGATCGTCAGAGGTAGCTTTATGTGATGATTTCTTAGGGGGCACGTTAGATAATTCTCCTCGTCATGATATATACACTTCAGATTACTTAAGTATAATCTTCTCCGAAATACTAGATTATACTTAAGTAACCTGAACCTGGATTCCTTGTCAAATGCTTGAAAATTGCTGTATGAGTTTATTCTCATCATTCTTTGTAGATATGTACAAGAGATCCTAGTAAGGCAAAAGATTGTTAAATTAATAGAGCCTTTTGGTCTTCAGAAGATCCCAGCACCAGAAGACCATCCTCTAGCAGCTAAAGGCAAAAAAGGAAAAAAAGGCAAGCTACGAATTGCTCTAGAAAGGAAATTGATGGATGAGCATCGTAATGGTACGGTGAAGATTGTGATACCTCGATTTCCTGATTACTATGGGCCAAATGTGACAAATAATCTTATGAAACCAATCTTTACGGCAGCTGTATCAGGCGAAAAGGCAAGCTGTCGGAAACCTTGACGACATGACTTCGTATTCATTGGAGATGCTGCCTCAGCCTGTATTATGCTTGGCGAGACTGCAAGTTCGTATGACGAAGTGTGGCATGTCCCTAGGGCGGGGCCCATTACAAGTCGGGAGTTTATCGATTTGGCATTCAAGGCTGCTGGTATGAAGCCAAACATTGGTCTACTCAGCGAGCGCTCGATACTCTGGTAGATCTAAATTCAGAGTACGCGACGCAAGTTCTGGATAAAAATCACACTGGGCTGATATCGATACAGCAAATACCAAATGATCCTTTGTTAGGCCAGTATTTGGTATCGTCTTCTCTTTTGGATACTAATAATACCAATGTTATAATCAACAATCTAGTCGACAAATTTGGCACTACTGGCCATGTAAGTATTCAGAAGCAAATCAGACCTGCATCGATAAAGTATTGTCCCTCCGATCAATAAGGAACAGCTTAACCTTAGACACTATCTGGTCCTTCCAATCCAGGCTTTTCATCTTCCGTCTTTGACGTTCAGTCTTTTCTTTACATTCCATTGGACATTAATGATAGAATAGCTTTTTAATACGACTTACCATATAATCTGATGCAAGGGAAAGAAGCTAGTAGTAAGAGAGCATTGGTAATAGGAATTAGTAATTATGACCGTCTCAAACAACTTCCAGCTTGCAACGAGGACGCAGATGCACCCGATCAGCTCTTAAAGCGCAATAAATATGATCACACAAAGCTAGTCGATCCTAATATGCTGAATAACTAAATCACACACTTTGGCAATACATGTTAATAAGCAACTATTTGAGTCTAAGATAGTATGAAAACAAGTGAAGATGAGTATTGTAAAACCAATTAAAGATTAGACAAATTAATTAGCTTTGTAACCATCTATGCACTGTGTATATATCCCTCATTGTTATAATGGCATTAGTCGTCTCATCTTTGGCTACTGCTTCTGGGATTACTGTTCCTCCACCCGTCACATAGTTAAGTACGCCTTCAGGCTTGCAGGTGCTTAGACATGAGATGAGAATTCATCACTAGCTGTCAGAAGACTTCCCTCTGCGTCTAAAAATCAAACCAGCGAAACCCGCAATAAACGATCCTCCAATAAGTGCTATAAGCGGTCCCCATACTTTCCAGAAGTCCACGAAATGTTCCTGTATTGATATTACAGGCGATACTGAAACGAATAATATAGCTACGAGCTATCTTATCGATACTTGTATAAATTGAATTATTCTGGGCAGAATCTAGCTCGATCATATTTTCTACAAACTCTGGAAGAAAGCTATCCGAAAGAAAAGGGTCACCCGATAATGGCTCCGGTTTAGTAACACCAGCAAGGACTGCTTTTTGCTCTGTTATGTTATTTGATAACGTAGCATTAGTTGCCTGATCTAATCCCTCTCGTATTCTAGTGGCATTAACAGTAGGGACTACTTTTTGCTCTGTTATGTTATTTGATAACTTAGCAATAGATTTTAGCATAGCACCGGTATTACCACCAGTCAGGGTTTTTTCTATGTTAACTTGTAAAGGGAAAGTTATAGCTGCAGTAATAGGGACGGTGTGCGTAATATCTGTTTCAGCGTAATGCGTTGCCGTTAGTTTGATCCTTGAAACGCCGAAGTCATTAGGTCTAAGTGTCAGATTATTAGGCTGAAATTCTATAATGAGATCTTTTTGTTGGTGTTGAGGATATGACAGTTTTATGGATTGCTGAAGCTGCAAAGTAGAATTTATTACATGCTCCGCATATTTTGTCTCTCCTTGTCTGATACTAATTTCACTCGAGCTGGTTTGTATTCTCCTTTCATAATTAGATGCTTTACTATTTTGTTCCTAGCAGGCTGTTCTACATTTCCAATTACACTCATTTCCTCGTATTTCTGCTTCATAGATTGAATCTCTTTATCTTTTTCTGATAATTCTATCTCTACTGACTTCATACTGGATATGTCAGTCTGCAATTTCTTTACCTCTACTTTCATACGTTCTTCATCTGATATAGTCAAGTCTGATACTGCTTTCAGATAATACTCAAGTAACATCTTCGGCCTATCCGCCCTCTTGTAATTCTCTTCCAGTGTATGTATATTCATCAGAGCATGACCCATCATCATTTCCTTTCTGATAAAGTCAATTGCTAGTCTACCGTCCTTGGTTCTAATATTGCTTAATGTGGTATTGAGCTAGAAAATAAGGTACGTTATGTAAGATGGCTTAAATTAATGAAACACCAGAACAAGTAGAATATGTAAATAGCATGATACCGTATTATTTTTCAAGGTATAATATCCCATTGTCATTCGAAAGAGTTCTACCAAAGATACGCGAAGAATATTTGCATTGAAAGCAGAGATAATGATGATTTTTAAGAACTCCTGTCCCAATCCCGATGGTTAACAGTCTATTCTAATTGGAATGTCCCTGTAAGAAAAGAGCCATAGGACACAAAATTTAAATCTTACTGAATTGAATTCCATAAATTGCTTTTAGACCAAGTTTTCCAATTCCTGGATAAAACGTCGTATCAAAAAATTGAAGATCCTCTCCCCGTCAAAGGAGATCTTGTCGCAACTGGTCTGCATGTTAATATCAATGATTTTGTGATAACTGTGGCCCAGGGGAAGGTAACATTTGCGCCTTTTACGCCCGCCGTAAGGGACGCAGACGGCGAGGATAACAAACCACCTAAAGGCTATCCCGCGCAACACTTACGCAAGAATTCCTTGATTTGTAGAGTGGGAAATAATTGGTATCGAGGTGGCGTCTTCAGAGGCTTTATGGTTAAAAATAGTGGCTATCTTTATCTACGAACCAACGATCAATGGACCTTTGACAACCTCGGGGAATGGAAAATTATGTTATTCATTATAAACGAGATCGATTCTTGGTTAAACAAAGGCTTCAAGACGGAAATCTTTGCGTTAGCAAGTGGCGACGGAGAGCTGAAAATGACATTTAGTAACTTAATGCTTGAACTAAGGAAAGAAGCTGAGAAACGTACGCTTAGGCAGAATCTATATGGATTCGCAGCTGATGTTGTAAGGAGTCTCTTGTATTCTTAGGATCTTGAATTAGGTTTGTACAATTTAATCGTCCTGCCATACATTCCATGAAAATACGGTGATACTACGGTGACGACTTACCCACTTGGGCAAGTAGCAGCATTAATATTCTCTTGTTGTATCGCAGACAAAAAAGGTTATCTACCAACGATCATACATAATAGTATTGTTAAATGACCATAATAGTAGTACAAGCACTAATGGCTTCTGTTCTCTTTACTTGGTAACTTGCCTATTTTTGCTAATCTTTGCATTGGCATCGTTTCCTATAGTTTTTTCTCAGCAGATTAGTTGCGCAGATCATACAGAACGCACAGACGGATCTAGGATTGCAGAGGAGTTCATTCCCACAACTTGGACTACTGGGAGATGTTGTATTTCTATATGACGAATCAAAACGAAGGGAGATAGAAGATCTAGATACTGAATTATGGTTAGAAGAATACAAGAAGAAGAAGCGTGAGCACATTAAAGAAATTGTAGATACATCATTCTTGACAGAGGAAGAGAAACAAATGATGCGATCGCCCAGGTCGATCTTGGACCTGGGATGCAAACGGATGTGCAGAATAAAGATGTGGAAAGGATCGTAATGCCTAATTTCTTTGATGTGCGCAAAAACTATCATGGGTGATTTAATCTGGTGTAAATAATAAACTCAAAGATTGGGAATCTGACATTTGCGCGCACAAAAAAAAGAGTATAGCAAGATTAGCGCTTAAAAGATACGGAGGAGTTTTTATGATTTATTTCTTTATATTCGAGATCGCCTTTTTCAGATCATCCAAATTCATTGCAGGATGTATTCTAAATTGGCATCATATCCTCGTATCCCGCAATCTCAGGTATCATATCTGGGCTTGGTGAATCCAAAACAAAACACCATAGTTCTGTTTCCGTTCACTTCAGTAAAGTATGCCGCTTCACAATTGAACTTCTGAAGATTAGCATTTGTTAGATCGGCATTGCCAAGAAATGCTTTCGCTTAGGCTTTCAGCTAGCTTTCTACGTACGTTCATTTTATTTTCTTCTTTATTTTCTGGATCTAGATATTCCTCATCATGTAATATGTAATGTATAGTAGATTGGTGGTAGATCAACTGAATTTATTAAAACAAACAGGCGCATTACTTTCTGAGGGCAAATGAGGAAATCAAGGATTCACGAGTGGTATCGATTCGTGAGTAGTATTGCATTTTCAACTAGGTCGTCTGTGGTCTCTTGTTCAGCACCGCTGAAAGAGCCAATATCCATCTCTTTAAATACCTTATCAGCATCTACTGGTTTATCCATAAGTCCTTTTGCGAACTTATAGAGTGCACATAAAAACCGACGTCTGTACATATTAAGTTACAACTAACGAAAGTGATGTATGACCATGGAGTGGACATTCTTTCGAGTACTGACATTCCTAACTTTGGACTTGTTCCAGGAGAGAGTCTGCATCATGAGCTGGAACTTCTCGCCGATACAGGGATCAAACCAATGGATATTATCAAGATTGCTACTAATAATGGAGCTGAGGCTCTTGGGATAATCAATCACACAGGAACTATTGAACCTGGGAAAGAAGCAGATATCCTAGTCCTGTCTGCAAATC
>JBKPHJ010000244.1:0-6647 GCA_046729835.1 Thermoproteota archaeon | reverse complement strand
AGTGGACGATTGCATAGAGAGGTGGAAAAAATAATTGAAGAGTCAGGAATACCTTTTGCCTTTTTACGCCCAAACTCATTTATGCAAAGCTTCATAACCCGTTCAGACCAAACAATAAAAAACCAGAATGCAATTTACCTTCCAGCAGGAGACGAAAAGATCAGTCTTGTAGACGCAAGAGACGTCGCTGCTGTAGCCGCAGAAGTACTAACTAATAATGGAAGCCAGCATATAAATAAAGTATACGATATAACCGGCCCCGAAGCATTATCACATAGTCAAGTTGCAGAGATACTATCTAAGGAGACTGGTAGAAGAGTATCGTATGTAGACATATCGGAAGAAGATCTACGTGATAGGATGAAAGAGATGGGTATAGTAGATTGGTCTGTTGATAATGCATTGGAATTGTTTAGAATGTACAGATCAGGTTATAGATCTCAAGTGACTACCGTGGTGGAACAGCTTACTGGACAAAAGCCAACATCATTTTCACAATTTGCAATGAACTACGTACAGGATGGACTAAGCTGGCCAAACCAGTTGAATGTGTTAACTGGCTGGTTAAAATTTGAATAAGAATATTTTAAAGTCTCGTAAGGGCGCACTATAATTATAGAACAATACTAAGTATGTCGATTATCGCTCCTTTAATAGGTATCATAGGTTTTGGTCTTACACATGGCATAAATCCTTCTCATGGGTGGCCTGTGGCCGTACTATATGCTATGCGTACACCGTTGCTCAGTGGCATTGTGAGTTCTTCTATAATAGCTGGGGCCCATTTTGTGTCTTCAATAGCGGTTGTACTGATATATATCATTGTGGTTAATAGCTTAGAGATTCAGATACCGGAGGTCTACATGAAATATGGTGCTGCTGTTGCATTGGGAATATTGGCATATGTGTTTTGGAAAGAGAAAGGAGAAAATCTTGTTATATCTCAGCACGGACATCTTCATGATGGTAACGATAATTCGAGATTGGAACATCTACATACTCATTGGCATAATGGACTAGGATATCATTCACATATTCATTCTCACCAACAACGGTCTAGACCCACCTTAAAGTCTATAGTTAGTTTTGCTTTTGTATTGGGATTTGCACATGAAGAGGAGTTTGTAATTCTCGCACTTGCCGCTAGTCAAGCTATAGATCCATTAACATTAATGATATCATATGCGCTTTCAGTATCAGCTGCGTTAATAGGCATAACAGTGATTTCTATGAAATTTTATCAACGCTTCCAATACAAAATCATTCATTATAGTCAATACCTTCCGAAGATTACCGCCGTTCTCCTTATATTTATGAGCGTAGCAATCGCTGCAGGGTTATTATGAGGTGTGGTAGTAGGCGAGTCTATTCTTTACATACATTACATATACATAACCTAGACCAGGAACCGCAGTTTTTGACATTTTAACTTGTCCTCCCAATTGTGTAACCTTGGCTGAATAGTCGTCGACTGATTTGACATCAATATAATTCGTAATTCCCTGTTGTTCTGGCATCTGTCTTATCATCATCCCACCAGTAAGGGCTTTAGCCTATCTGCCATTTAACCAATAACGATATTATTTGTGAAACATGGCAACCTATAAAATATTTGCGAAGGTATCGACAGAATCGGACATAAAAACGGAAGACGCTGAAAGACTCATGAAGGACACATTAAAGAACATAGCAAATGGTGTGCAAGTCAATTTTGTAGATATTAAGATATCAGAGAATGAGGAAGGCGAAATAGGCGTCGGATAATCATATATTCTTCATATTACTTCGCAATTATTTATTCAATTATTTTTAATAAGAATGTCTCTAGTATAGAAACAGGTCTGAATAGAAGCGCACAATTTCGTCCTAAATTCCATTAAGACGGTCAGTGAATTATCATAACAGTTAGCTAACCCTTTTCTCTAACTGCGAGATCCAGGTAATTAAGGAATCTATCCCGGCTCACAGGTTTCATGATGACTCGATCTGCGGCCAAATCAGGCAACAACGTAATGAGTTCTTCGGCAGCATCTAGGGCGGTCACAAAAAGGATCCTAACAGTCGAATTGATTGCTCTAAGCCTCTGGTAAAGCTGTAAGCCAGGACGATATCACGAAGGAGAGTTTGATACTCTCGTATTAGTAACGCTGCTTTATTATTTGATCTGTTAGGCCTCAATCTGCTTCAACATCATATTGCAAAAGTTCAACTCCGAAAATGCCTTTCCGAAACCTTCGACATCATTTTCCGAAATCGCTTTGTTAAGCTCATTGTGTGCATTGGCAAACCGATGTGTGTAGTATTGAATCAGTTTTTCTTTAGACTCTTGCCGTGTTTTGAGGATTATTCTTTCTCTTTCTTCTGGGCCAATTGTACTCATAATAATATCGAGCGAGCTTTATTTGTCCAAGCTATTTAGAGCTTTGTCAATCAATAATCAATGCCAAAACATTTGTTAACCAATATTCTATGATAACTATCGAGTGAACCCCGTAAATGCTGCATTTTTCATAGAAGAACTTATGGTAAGAAGAGTATTTGCTAATCTTCTAGTGTTAGCAGCATTAGCAGTAGTAGGAATAGAAGGAATCTCATACTTTGACGACTAAGTTCATACTTCTGTTTGACAGAATCGCCATTTGCCAATATTTTTATAATTGAGTATGTTAGATAACACGTTGTATTTGACGACTTATTTTAATAATGGAAATATGACCGGAGGCTAACAAGAGAGGAATGAAAGCAGTACGTATTCATAAACATAGAGGCGGACCTAAGGATTTAGTATATGAGGAAAATGTTTCCCGACCTCCTCATCCTAAAGAAGGCGAAGTGTTAGTAAAAGTTTGTGCTACGGGCGTTACTCTGAATGAAATAGTTTGGATTTGGGACTCTCCAAATATCTCGCTTCCTCTGATCCTAGGTCATGAATTGTCTGGCCTTGTAGAAGAGATCGGTCCCAATGTATCTAATCTAAAAGTAGGTGATGCTGTATATGGTCTAACCGACCCTTCTTCAGTCACTCGTAACGGTACTGAAGCGGACTATGTTATAGTAGTAGCCGACTCAGAGATCGCACCCAAACCCCAAACTCTTGATCATGAATATGCCGCAGGAGTTCCTATGCCCGGGCTTACAGCATGGCAAGCGCTTTTCGACCATGCTCATTTGTCATCAAAAGATACGATACTTATTCATGGTGCAGCTGGAGGGGTGGGTAGCCTTGCAGTGCAGCTGGCTCGATGGACGGGGGCACATATAATTGGGACAGCTTCTACACAGAATTCGGAACTTTTGAAGGATATAGGAGTACACGACGTGATTGATTACAAGAAAACAAGTTTCGAAGATAGAGTTCATGATGTAGATGTAGTATTCGATACAGTAGGCGGAAACACACTTGAGAGATCTTGGAAGGTCCTTAGAAAAGGAGGAAGGCTCGTATCTGTGTCTACTCAAGGATTACCCACGAATTATGAGGCATATTTCAAAGAAAATGGAGATTCATACGGCGTAGATGCTACGTGGTTTATTGTACATTCTAGCAAGGACCAACTTGTCCGTATTGGAGAGTTAATTGATTCTGGACACGTAAAGCCTACTGTGGACACAATACTTCCTCTTTCACAAGCAAGTCAAGCATACCAGGGAGCAAAAGAGAACCATAAATATGGTAAGATAGTCTTGCGTGTTAATTGATTTGAGTCAACAGTGAATGCAAGCAAGAATATTAATGGTCCCTTGATACGGAACATGTAAGATAGTTATATCCAATAGAGGATATTTATTAGTCTTATAGAATATAACTACACAATAATCTACTATATCTTTCTGCCTAGCAGGAGACGCTTGAAATTGAATGAAGGGACTGACTGGTTGGACTTACTTAACCGCTAACGAAGCTATACTTTCTTTTATTTTGTTATTTTCATAGCCACAGATATCACACAACCAACGTACAGAATGAGCTAGACAGTACCAACCTTTTTCTTTAGGTTTAGATTGCTGTTGTCGTTGCTGCTCTTGCTATTTATTGTTGTTCTAGGTTTAGGATGATGTTTTGTCATACATAGAAATGCTAACACACACCTTTAATCTACTTATTTATTCTATCCTATTCTTCTTATGTTTAGACTTAGGGTGTTTGGTCATTATCGCCTGCTTCCTAAATCTTTTTTATTGATCGGTAGCATCTCTACACAATTCAGGTAATGATGACCTATCATTCTTACATAGGTATGGTGTCTTTTCAGGATCGCTAAAGTCATTTACTGTTGTGTTTAATGTTTGCATTTCTAAACACTGCAGCGGTTCTAATACCTGTGCACCATTCCTGCATTGAACCGGATCAATTTTAGGATCACTATTCAATCTGTCGAAGCATACCCCTCTAAGATTGCTGCTCACTTTGTCACAGTAAGGAAACAACTTTTTTCCCAATTCTGAGGATCGGCGACATTGCCGAACGACGAAAAATCGATTCCCAAGATGAACTCCTCGCCTGTTCCTGTCAAGATAACGATCTTGTTTGCTCGATCCTGCGAAATCCGGTAGAAGGCGTCCGCAAATTCCGTATGATCTTGAGCCGTAAAGGTCAGCGGACCGCCATCGGTGTGAAACTCAACCACCAGGATGCCTTGTGCATCTCGGGTCAGCTTCAAGCTACGGTAAGCTGAGAAATAATCTGATTGATTCATTTTCAAATGGCTGTGCGCTCTCCATCGACGACAACTTTATTTATCCTGAACTGCTCCTGTGCTGCAACCTGATCTCTGTTCTGCGGAAACGGAAATTCTTGCTCTTCTTTTTTGAGGATATTTTGCCCCACTATTGTAACAAAGAAGCATGGTCTTGAAAACACGATTTTAAATGGGAATCGCCGCTTATAACTTTTTTAGCTTTAGATACTTTTGGGTTGCTCTACTTTTGAATTATCTAGCGCGGAAGAGAACGAAAGTAAACGATACCTTAATAATGATACGAAGATATCGAAATGACTTCGTCTGTGTACCTTTTTGGCTTTAGTGTTTAAAGTTCTTGTACTTGTAGAGGTTCATTTACTTTGACAATTCTTGCAGTTTTCATATATTTGACTTAGCCTCGCTTAATCGTGCCATCGAAATTAAGGTAAACTCCAATAATGCATGTGCTGTTTCCCTCCTTACGAACAAACATCTTTGCTACACCATTCAGTGGTGTTTCTGTTTCAACAACATTCATGTAGGTCTTAACCTCTTCTATTTATTTAGGTAACTACATTATTATGCTACTATTCATGATAAGAAGCCTTTTATAATAAATAGGAACGATAGAATCTTTGATGGAATTATTGGTTATACTTATAGGCTTCAAGGCATAAGAGGAAGCTGAATTATACAGATGTGCTATCGAAAACATTTGTTCAAATATCTTTGTGTCTGATTTATCTATAGAATTTCGAAAACATATGTTCTGATATATTTTTGTAACGCGTAAGACGAGGATATTCTAAACTCTTTCCCCTCGACCTAGCTTTTATGGTGATATATGATGATATACACTAGTGTATACGAACCATTTCAATGAGCTCTAGTAATGTACTTCCAAGTAGCCTTATAAAGTGCGTTCGACCTAGTATGGAATCCGATAGTTACACGAGAAAAATCGAATTGTGACCTTATTAGTATTACCAACAAAGCACGTCAAGTGATCTGACGAGAGGGATGTAGACAGACTGGGAGCACAAGCTGGTGAAGAAAGAATAGCAGAAATAGTAAAATCGGTTGGTTTTTCAAGGTTTCGTCGTGCTACCCAAACATCATTCAATTTGGTCTTTGAAGCAAGATTGTGAGCGATCCTCGTCGTCAAGTAGTAAATAGCCACCCTTGTAGAGTTATGCTATGAAGCGTGTGGAGTACATTTCTATTCTTTGTTAGTAGCACGGCGATAACAAATCACTCAACGTGAGAATGTTAAAATATCATTAGTGACGTGGACAGCGACGGGAGAGGACACGAATGAATTTTATACAAATCCCTCTGGGCCCATACCGTACATGTTACCCGTCTATCCTGAGCCTGAGTTCTAGCAATATGACCAATTAATTTTGCTGAGTGTAGTTGATAGTCTTACTGGCATCTGTTTTTACCGCCCTCCATGACTACGTATGTTATAGTAGCAGACATGGCTATGAACCCGTGTTATTAGTGGACTGGGCTGTGTTGTCTAAAATTTCCATTTATTGTATCTATCATAAGTCCATTTAATAATGAAGCTGCCATTTCACTGGCGTTCCAACGTATAGGCAAGAAACCTCTATTAATCATGTTAACTATGCATTATTCCTCCACTGAAACGAGAACAGGCACTGAATGATGCAACCAGCGGACAAATGGGAGAAGAGCCTAGACCGGATCTTTTACCAGACCCTTCAGCAGATTTGAATCAAGGTATAGAAGATTCACGACGAAAAGCCGCTGGCAAGCTTTCCAAGGACGTCTAATAATATAAAGATCCCTTGGAATGATTTGGCGTTGGAAAACGTTATCATTAGCCCTTTTTCACATTCTCCTCTTGATCTTTCCGCTAATTAGACAAACTCGTATCTTACCATAATTACATTTTACCGCAACATTACTTCTACTACCAATTTGATAACTCTGCCAAGG
>JBKPHJ010000243.1:0-6024 GCA_046729835.1 Thermoproteota archaeon | reverse complement strand
TATTACCTTTTCAGCTGGAACTGCCTTTATCTTTCTTACAACTACAGTATCGCCTATAGCGACTCCTGCATTATTTCTTACAAGACCATCAACACGAATTATCCCTTTACCTTCATCAGAAGGATAAAGCGGCAAACATTTCGCAACCGTTCTTTTATGGCTCTTGCTTTTCTCTCCACCTCTTATTTCTATGACATCTCCCGTAGAAGCAGTGAGAGAATCCATTGAGTCATAATCAATACGAGCTACTCCTCTACCAACATCTCGTGTATAAGCCTCAAGTATCTTCAGGGAATAGGAATCGGCCTGCACAAATTGACTTCTACTTTAACTACTTATACATTTTTTGGCAATTACTTTTTATATCTGGCTTGTGACACCACCATGGACTTTATAAAAGATCCGATGTCTTGCTTTTTTCACGAGTCATATTAGGTCTCTCAACTTGGTGTGTAGCAAAATTATTTTTCATACTCGTCTAAAATGAGTAAGAATACCACTATAACCTTTTATGTTTTCTACTTCATATCGATGTAAGAGTAACTATGCACAATATTACTTATTATAATGATTTGTCAATACGATTAAAGCATCTTGAATGTTTGACCTCAAGGATCCAGCTAATGGATTATATTGAAAAATTAGACCTTCCAGACGGGCTGAAAGAAATACTGCGCAGACATGGATTGGTAGCCGACGAACTGTCCAAGATGTCAGGAGACGAAATTTCTTCATTCCTAAACATTGATGGAGATATAGGAAGAATGGTTAAGAATGCAGTAAGAGACTACCTAAAGAACGAAAATGAGAGAGAAGCGATGGTTTCATCAGCTGAGAAGCAAAGCAGCCCCTAGGTTGAAAGTGCCTTGGCGATTTGAAAATGCGGTCAGCTCTTCATTGTATCTAATTTGGATGCTGGAAGGAGCAGCATCATAACGCTTATGACTTACATCATTCATTGCAGGCGTCAGTATTGGAACTACTTGCTAATGAGTAGGAGACAAAACAGAGCCGTTAATGCATCGCGATGAGATCTCCGATCTAAATGCCCTTCTGAAAGCCGTCTTACGACAATACTATAAATAAAGCAAGGAACTGTAATGAGGAAATAGGTGATAAGTCTCCAGCTTGTTCGTTAAGATGGTGAGGATGAGGAGTATTTTAACGATCTTTGTTATTAGCGCAATGATTTTGCTGATTCCAGAAGCGCCGATAAGTCAATCTTTATCTCTATCCCAAAAATCCCTTCTAGGCGGCCTAGATACAGTACTGGCTCAATCTGATGAACCTGTATTGAGGTTTTCGAACGATATATCAAATCCTGTTATCAACGTGCCTGGATTATCTACTGGGGTTGTAGCAGAGGGACTGGAACTGCCAACGACAATGGCCTTCTTATCTCAAGATGACATTCTTGTTCTTGAAAAGGACAAGGGAACTGTACGGCGAATTGTTGACGGTCAATTGCTACCAACGCCAATGCTCGACGTTAATGTCGCGACAGATGTAGAGAGGTGTATGTGCGGAATTGCTGTCTCGAGGGATAATAGTACAGGGAAGACGAACGTCTTCTTATACTATACTGAGGCCGAAGGTGAAGATGGAGGAACCCCTATAGCTAATCGACTCTACAAATATGAAGTTGTAGGCCAACCTGGAGCAGCTCCCAATAACCTCAACTCTTCGGCCGCTTCAGAGAAACTTGCTAATCCCCAACTCCTGCTAGATTTACCTGTACTTCCAGGTCCACGTCACAATGGAGGTGCTATCACCCTAGGGCCCGACGGTAACATATATGTCTCCATCGGAGACACCGACAAGGTCGAGGATACAGAGGCGCAGAATGCGCCCGATCTCCCAGCCGATGGAACAAGTGGCATTCTGCGGGTAACGCAAGACGGAAAACCGGTCATAGATCCTGCAACGGGAGGATATATCCTTGGGGATAGCCTTCCTCTCAATCTCTACTACGCCTACGGAATTCGAAACAGCTTTGGTATCGATTTCGACCCTGTCACTGGGAATCTGTGGGATACAGAGAATGGTCCGGGATATGGTGACGAGATTAATCTTGTTAGGCCTGGATTCAACAGCGGATGGAATCAGGTTGCAGGAATATGGGCACGTGGTGGAGGAGATCCTCGAGAAGGTGGAAGTATCATAGCTCCCGAACAACCTGATACATTATTCGATTTCAATGGCAGAGGGGTGTACCACCCACCCCAGTTGACATGGTTGCATACAGTAGGTCCTACCGCAATTAAATTTCTAAACTCAGACAGGTACGGTCCGGGATTACGGAACGATTTGTTCGTCGGAGATATTCACGGTGGAAACATATATCAATTTAAGCTGAACCAAGATAGAACGGGACTGATTCTTCCGCCTCCTTTGAATGACAAACTGGCGGATACAGAACAAGAAGGACTTGTGAAGGGTATCATCTTTGGAACCGCCTTTGCGGGAATTTCTGACATGGAGGTTAGTCCCTATGATGGGTTAATGTATATTGTGTCGTTAGGTCAAGGTAAGATCTTTAAGCTCGTGCCTACTGGTGCAGATATAGGCAGAGGAGTCGCTTCGGACAATCCTGTTCAGACAGCTCCTAATATTCCTGTTGGTAACGAAGATACAGGTCCAACAAACGACGGAACTGATGGCGTTCCTGCTGATGCCGATGACGGCGACGATGAAAGTAATGGGGGTATAGGTGATAATAATAATAATGATGATGATGATGACTAAAGTTTGAATGATGCCGTAGAAGTCAAATCGCTCAAATATTCTACTAAATAGGCGATATGATTTTCGAACTTTTTCACTGTTAATCTCAATGTCGTTAGTTTGACAGAAATCGGAACCTGGCCCTTATAGGGATGTAGGTCCTTAATTAAGTTGAGGAACCTTCAGTGCTAACTCTTTTGTTCTGTTTCTAAGTGTTACCTCAGTTACTCCACCGGCGTTTGCAACTTCAATTTGTGTCCTTGCCTCGTTACAGTATCTGCACGAAAGGTAAATGACGGCTCCTGCCAACCCCATCGGATCCTTACCTGCAGCTACTCCACTTTTTGAAATTATCTGCATGTAATGCATAGCATGCCTCTTTGTCCGTTCACTTAACTGAATCTTGTTCGCAATTTTCGCTACACATTTAATTGGGTCTATCAATGGCACCTTCAAATCTAGATTCAACACTATAAGTCTGTATGTTCGGGCCAACTCCTTATATGAAGTATTGCCTAGAATTGCGATATCATTCAACGTCCTCGTAACACCAGCTTCTCTGCAGGCGATGTAAATAGATGCGCCTAAAGCAGCATTTATTGTTCTGCCTTTGATCATGCCCATTTCCTGGACTTTCCTGTAGATATAGGCAGCTTTCTCTATCGTCGCGGTAGGTAGAGATAGCTTTTCTTTAAGTGCTTCCAGCTTCACAAATGCGCTCTTGAGGTTTCTATCTGTTGCCGACCTTGCCTGAAGTCTATAATCCCAAGTTCTTAGCCGTTCCATCATAGCCCTCATTGAGTTATCAATAAGTTGGCCACTTGCGTCCTTGTTTGGTTTGCCAATTATCGTTGACAGGCCTTTATCGTGTCTAGCGAGAGTACCAGGCATTCCTACTCTACTTCTTTCTCGACCTTGTACTGCATCAAATGATCTCCATTCTTGGACGCCCTGTTGTGGTACTCTTTCAGTAATAACGACGCCACAATTAGTACAGATCGTCTCCCCAGACTCAGGGTCAGTTACTGTAAATTCGTTACTCTTATGACCGTTACATAATAATTGATTCTTCAACATAAGATATATATATGCATTCCATATACTTAAATGACTCTAATCCGCGGGTGACGAACATACTTCAACAGCGTTTTGCACAAATCGTACCTATCTCGCCAATATTCGTAACGAATATCACATTTTCTGCACTTGGTCTTGGGGTAGGACGACTCAAAGCGTATCATATGATAATCATCTGACCGAATCCTGATTGCGCAACAACAATTGCACTTTATAAAATATGCAGTATGGCCTTCAAAAGAAACCTATAGACTATATCACCTTCTGCCACAGCTTTAATTTCACAACCAAGCTATAATTTCCTTGCCTCTTGTTGGATTGAAAAAGACCAAATTTTTGGTGTCGTTACAGTACGTTGGGAGATATTTGTGCAACTGCATGCATCTGCCTCATATTTCACCGTACCAACAGGGGGTTTTTTATCATCCGAATCCTGCGCACAACGGCTCCGACTAGTCATTTCCATTGCTAGGATGCCAGCGGAAGATCGTTTCGTAGCAGAGAACACTGCCAAGACAGAAAGAAAAGATTAAGTCGCACAGACGAGGGATGGATAATGGTAGTGGTACTACAGAATAATGCAACATCACGATGGAAAAAGCGCATTTAATTCTAGCAGATCCTTCGAAATGATAAGGAGAATAAAACTTGTGGTTGTTCTCACAGGGGCATTTCTTGTCGTACAGGTTGTCTTTGGATACTTGACAGGCAGTTTGGCTTTAATTGCTGATGCTGGCCACATGCTTGCGGATACAGGAGGTTTGGCCATGGCTTTATTGGCAGCGATTTATGCTCGAAAGCCGGTAACATCAAGACATACATACGGCTATTACAGATCCGAAATTCTTGCCTCTCTTGGTAACAGTCTCGCTTTGATATTAGTAGCATTATATATCTTCTATGAGTCCTACACTCGTTTTATCCACCAAGGAACCCAAGTGGATGGACAAGTAATGCTCATCGTTGCTTCGATTGGTCTAATCTTAAATTTGATTTCGATGCGGATCCTAAGAAAAGGACACCTCGCTCTATCGGATTCTATCAAAACATTACATTATCACCTTATTTCTTTCAACTCATCCTCACGTGAGTCTACCCCAAGTGGCCCTTCTCCCCAGAGCTCCGCCCATAACCGCGAAATAAACGTGGGTGGTCTAAACTTGGAAGGTGCGTCTCTTGAAGTCCTTAGTGACATATTGGGCTCCGTTGGCGTCATTATTGGTGCTTTGATAATTATATATTCTGGATTCTATCTTATTGATCCTATACTGAGCGCTTTTCTGGCAGTATCTATCCTACCTAGGACTTGGGCTCTTTTGAAAAAATCGATTCACATACTAATGGAAGGTGCTCCTCCAGGAATTTCTTTTGATCAAGTCAAACAAGCCATCCTCGAAGTAAAGGGAGTAACAGGGGTATTCGATTTGCATATCTGGACGATTGGCTCTGAAATGAATGCCCTATCAGCTCATGTAGGTGTCCTTGATCTCGGAAAATCAAGACAAATATTGTTAGAAATCAACTCAGTCCTAGAAAAAAAGTATCAGATCAGCCACACTACTATCCAGATTGAAACATACCATGTTTGATGACTAGGCTAAATCTTGGCCAGTAGCGGATAATACCCTCTATTCTTATTATATCTGACAAATACCCTGCTCTAGTCGACCACCTACAAATAAGGAAATCTCATTTCATTAACAGATTCTATTTAATCGACTTATCCTCAGCGTCTTCTTATGCGGAAGAATACATATCCCGAGCGCTAGCATTAATGAGTAGCATTCACCATGTGAAAAGGGGGGGTTAATTGAAAGAGCTGTGGAATATCTAGATATAACGATTGAGGCTTTTGAACATTATACTACACACGTTTGAGAGCTGGAATATGTTACATTAGAAATACATATTGACAAATGTCAATTAACCTTGTTTGTCATCCTTCGTGGATAATACGATTGTCAGATCTGTACTAAACCCGAGAGTCGGGATCCGTACGGAACTTGGTGATTTAAGGAATTGGATGTTTGCTTGGTTCAAGAGGGCCTTCTACACTGTGACTACATTTAGAATCTTACTTGATCAGTGTAACACTATGTATAGAGCAGATTCTCAACATCCTACCGAAGTCGCTCTATCTCTTCTAAATGAGTCCTTAATGCTTCTATCTGATCTGCCATTTCTCTGTTTTCCTCGATCAGGACCTGATTTTCATCATAGAGT
>JBKPHJ010000242.1:0-4737 GCA_046729835.1 Thermoproteota archaeon | reverse complement strand
AGAAGTACAACAGAACATGATCAAAAATAATTACCTTGGCATAGCTTCACATTCAAACAGCGGATCAAAAATAACATCAAATCTTATTAGCGGTAACCAACTGGCAGGCATTACGTTTGTTAATACAAAGAGTTCTAGTATGGATATGAACAACATACATGGAAGTCAAGATGGGGTGTTCGTAGATGAACAGAGCTCTGATAATACAATAAATGCCAACAGTGTATTACAGAATGCAGTGGATATCAATAATGCGAACGGACTACCGCTAAACATTAACTCTAACCAATATGCTGAAAATAACTGCGGTGTAAGTAATCCAAGCGGCCTCTGTGTCGGCAGATAAAATAGGCATAGTAAGAATCCAGAATATAAGAATAAATTCCTACTACGCCTTTTTTACTGTAGATATACAGATCTAAACTATGGTTTAGATGCCAAAATTAAAATACCTTGTTCCAGTATCGAATGTTTCTTTACCTGTTAATGTATGAAGCAATTCCTCCTTATTCTTTATTTTAATCTTTGAGTCATCTTTCCTAGCTTTTGCTAATGAGATTTCGACTACAAATGCCAGTTTATGTACCTTCAACAAGATGAAGGATGATGCTATAGCACACCTTTCCGATCAATTAATGGCTTTAACAGTTAGAAAGTAATATCTCGAGAGAAGACGACGGTAACACTGAGCTTTCTTTTTTGTTTTCCAAGCTCCTCTGAAAAAAGCATATAAAAAAGAAGTAAATAATAATATAAAGAACATGCGTGAACAGATCTACGAAGATGGGGTAGATATCTCTTATGAAAATTGGGATCATAGGCTCTGGAAATATAGGTGGAACTGCGGCGAAACTCTTTCTCAATGCTGGTCATGAAATAGCGGTCAGTAATTCAAAGGGACCTCAATCACTTCAACTATTTGTAGAATCTCTTGGTCCCGGCGCTAAAGCTATGACGGTAGAAGATACAATAGCATTTAGTGATGTTATACTCCTTGCTTTGCCATGGAGAAAGAGAGAAGTGTTACGATCATTACCATCAGAGCTATTTAAGAACAAAATTGTAATCGATGCTACAAATCCATACTCTGAAACCTTTGAAGTAATAGATCTAGGAAATAGAACCTCAAGTGAAGAGGTAGCAAAACAAGTTCCTGGTATTCATCTTGTAAAGGCATTCAACACCATGTATTATGAAACTCTACGTGATGGTAGTCGTCCATCTGGAGAAGATCGCCTTGTGCTTTTCATCGCAGGTGATGATGTCGATGCAAAAGCTGTAGTATCAAAACTGATAGAGGATATAGGTTTTGTAGCTGTAGATACAGGTTCACTTAGAGAAGGAGGTCGTAAACAACAACCAGGCTCACCAATCTATAATAATTCTATGACTGTAGAGACAGCACGCAGACGACTAGCTGAAATTGCTTAGCAGAGCACATATGAAGTAAGTGAAGATATTAAAAGTTATTTGAGAGAAAGCCGAGTCTATATACTTGATTACTTCATGAGGAATAAGGTTCTGATGACCACAGAAGAGCTGTGGCTTTACTGAATATGTAATTGCTATTACTGCATGAGTAGATTGTTTATACGCAGTAGATGTGGAATGTGGAATAACAAATCGTTCGATATTTCTCAGCGCGGACATTTCTCTTATGTAATCATTTTGAATGTTCTAAAGATATGATATCAACCATTGATACCTTCACAAGAGCCTAACGGTACGCTACTAACCCTAGCTCTAGCGTCATATATGTAATTAAAAAATTACGGTGCAATTGTACCTCTATTCCACTTTCAATAATTATACAGTACTCCTGGATTTTATATAATAGCCAACAGATATTATATAATATGAGATCAATCAATAAAATATCGTTCTGCTTTGGGATCGCTTCATGTCCCAGCACAGGATCGGCAAGAAACATCAAGTACAATATAAAGTTAGCATCAGTTGCAAGAGCATATTATGATGGGAGTAGTGAATAGAATTTGCGTTCAGTACAAGTGTCTAATCCTAAAGGACCTTTCGAAATTGTTGAACGAGATATTCCAGAACCAGCCGCCGGTCAAGTTCGTATAAAGGTTCAAGCTTGCGGCATATGCCACGGAGACTGGTATGTAAAAGAAGGATTAATCCCCGGTATTCAATATCCTAGAGTACCTGGCCACGAAATTGCAGGTGTCATTGACGCAATAGGTAGTGAAGTAACTCAATGGAAAAAGGGACAGCGAGTGGGAGTCGGCTGGTTCTCAGGTCATTGCGGTCATTGCGAATCTTGTAGACGCGGCGATTTCGTTACCTGTAGCTACGCTCAACTTCCCGGTATTACCCATGACGGCGGTTATTCTGATCATATGATTGCACCAACAGAGGGAGTTGCATCTATCCCTGACGAGCTTTCAGCTACAGATGCAGCGCCACTGATGTGCGCAGGAATGACTAACTACAATGCTCTTCGAAACAGTGGAGCCCGTGCAGGAGACCTAGTGGCTGTACTTGGAATAGGAGGGCTTGGTCACTTGGGTGTTCAATTTGCTTCCAAGATGGGTTTCAATACTGTAGCCATTGGACGAGGAAAGGACAAAGAGGAACTGGCGAGAAGGTTGGGTGCAAGACAATACATTGATAGCCGGTCTCAAAATGCAGCAGAAGAACTTATCAAGTTGGGTGGAGCCAAAGTCATCCTAGCAACTGTTCCAAGCGGAAAGACAATGAGTGCTATCCTAGGGGGTCTGGCTGTGAATGGAAAGTTGGTAATAATAGGTGCTTCCGATGAGCCTATCGAGGTCCCTCAGGCTCTTTTCATATCGGGACGCCGATCACTGATTGGTTGGCCTAGTGGAACATCAATCGATTCACAGGACACCCTGTCATTTAGTGTACGCTCGGACGTCAGACCGATGACTGAAGTCTTTCCATTCGAGCGTGTAACGGAAGCCTTTGAGTCAATGATGAGTGGTAAAGCTCGATTCAGAGCTGTACTTAACATGGGAAATTAATTTAGCTGAAGAAGTGAATTATGAAAATGAATAATGATACAAAGAGTCATTACAAAGGCAGAGAAAAAGTAGATCAACAAGTCGCAGTCGTGACATGTAGCGGCTCAAGAGGTATTGGATATGAAACGTCTCTTTCGTTAGCTAGAAATGGATTTTATATTTTCGCCACCGTGCGCAGATTAGGCGAGAGTATCAATCCGGTACCAGACATAGCCATGAAAGAAAACTTGTCATTACAAGTTATTCAACCAGATGCCAATAATGAAAAGCTTGTTACAGAAGTCATTAATAGAATAGCAAAAGAAAATGGTAGGATTGAAACCAATTTTTTCGGCCAGTAAGAGCAATGCAGGCAGTAATAAGTCGAGCGTTGTGAGGATCAAAGATGACAAACCTTAAGAACAAAGTAGCATTGGTGACCGGGTCAGCGCGAGGAATCGGCAAAGCAATTGTCATACGTATGAGTGACTATGTCAAAAATTATTCTTCAATATTACTAATTGTAGCGTGACACAATGACTTAGATTTTTTAGATTACAAATAGAAAATCTCAATTGGACAAGGAAATGACTCCCAGTCAATATCGCTTAGCAGCAGAACTTGTAGTGATGATCCACGAAGATTTTCAAGGGTTTCATCCTGGTTATCGTGGAGTACATGCCTAAGGTCGTTACTACGCGGCTACATTCAGGGCCACACCAGAAGCTAAAAAGCTGAGCTTGAAGAATATGGTCTAGTTGAAAGAAAGGTGATTCCCGGCAAGCCAGCGCATACAGAATATTACCCCACCGAAAAAGGTATGGCTGTACAAAGAATCTTGGTAGAGATCGCTTCATTCAGTGCAAAGTATGAGCCAGAGATAATTTTTGTAGATAAGAGGCCAAGAAATAATGGGAAGCCACTCTTTGGGACTAGAAATTTATCTGAAGTCTATGAATCTTGAACAACACAGTTTCTGGCGGATACTCTTCTGAGGATTCCTCCAGTGACAGAGACTTAGCTATCTCAGCTATCTCTAGGTTCTTTGAAGTATCGCCTTGCACATTTCTGCAAGCCTGCTCCAGAAACATCATTTCAAGGGTTGTTATATCGACCATTAATTTATCGATATTCCTTCAATGGCGATAGATTTAAGGTATTATTTCATTTGTGGTTTACCCAGACTGCTTAGTTTCTGATTAAGAGCAGTCTTTTTTCTCTGTGTTTCTGCAGGCTGAACAAAATAAAAGTCAAAGAGGCCCTCCAAGACGTCTATATTCCATTCTGCCTCTCCTTGTTCTACATCAACTATCAGCCCAGTTGTTTTATCTTTCTCCGGATGGGCACCAAAATTGCCGATATTTCTTATGGAATCTACTGCGTTAGATAAATGGCTCGGAAGTTTGTTAGAATCCAGACTTCCTGTATCTCTTTGCTTAGATCACCATGTCTGACGCCAGCTCGATCCCGTAGTAGTCTCTGAAGGCACCTCCTACTTAGCGTTGCGCTTGCTTTAGGACTGATGTCTAAAGTCGCATATGCTTCTTCAAGGTCATCTTTATAATCTTGCGGGATATCGTTAGATAACGGCTTATGGGTTTTAGACCTGGGAATTAGTCTTACAGCTCCTTCTTCTTCTGGGATAACGTGCCGACTATAGTTATATCGACTAACTGTTTCAGATGCAGGAATAAATTTCATATAGATCATATATTCTTCGCACTCTGGACATGCCTGTCTCTTATACACATCT
>JBKPHJ010000241.1:0-6000 GCA_046729835.1 Thermoproteota archaeon | reverse complement strand
ATGGAAAAAATCAAGATATTTTTGATTAAAATTAAATTTCCAAAAATATAGAAGATGTCGAGAAGATTCTAAATAATCTGTAATATCTAATATCTACTGTATGTCTTGTTTCTTTTGGATATCATTATTATGCATCTGTTTACCATACGCAATTTCGTACTGTTGATACATCATTTCTTTCGTATTTTCAGCTAAATCCTTAAGCTCTGTTTTATTATCACTATTGTCATTATCTAGCTCATCAGATCTTTTCGCATCTGCTATACCTAATGATTGTAGCTCATTTATCCACCAACCATAGCTTTCTGGATGTTCATCGATAGTAGCCATAGCGGCGAGCTTCGTACCTTAAACTATAAAAACCTTCAACTAAATAAAATTTCTTATCCTTTTAGATCTTTTTTAAGAATCACGACAGATTAATGCTAACTGCCAAATAAAGAAGTAATCTACTATACACAACTAGCATCCATTTATAATGTCTTGTCAAAAAAATCATAACTTGTATCTATTTATATTATAAATCATGCAATGACACTTGTATTTAAAATCTTGTTCTTGTTCATATTAATAGTATACATTAGTTTAAAGGCGTATTATAATTGCACTTAATCTCATCATGTACAGCTATTCCTCCTCCTATAGTAAATCATTTGTGTGCGTGTTTTGCCATTCTAAGCATCGTGCATTTTTAAATCAAGTCATTCCTTATATCGTTTGTGAAAGCAAACGTAACCTTTAAAATGTTTGTAGTCACAATTAATAGGGATGGCGAGAAGCTATTACGATTGGTGGAGCACCATTCCAGCTGACTTAAAAGAGAAAACTCGTAAAGGCGATGAAACAAATAAGCCATTATTAAATCAGGTCAACTATGCTCTTTTACATCTCCATCTAGCAGGCAAACATGATGCCAAACCGTCCTATGAAGAACTCAAGGATTGGCTGCATAGTGGTCAAGTAGATGTTATTAGGATGAACAAGTAAGAAATAACAGTTAACCTACTCTAATACGGAAAGGACAAACAGGAGACTGAAGAGGATATAGAGAGAGTTGCTGAAAAGATAATGGAAGATGGCTAATCATATTTGTGAATGTAGTCATTGTAATTGTAAAGTAAAATTTGACTGTAATGAGAATGGTGGCTTCTGCTGTACCCATTTGTTATTTGGACTGGTACAAGAATAAGTAAAAGACGAGAATCATTACTTTAAGCGAATCGGAATATAACTATGACACTGTTAATACAATATTAGGAGTTGCTTCTATTTTCCTATTCTCTTCGTATAGGCCTGCATGTTCTAGATCTTGTGGATGGTTTTTGAAGTACTGACATTCATTTGGCATATATCCAGCATCCTTACAAGCATATTTCCAAGATCTGTTATATTCATCATCTGCAACAATTGCACATTCATCAGCTCTATCTTTGTCATACTTTCCAGCAAATCCAGCATCATATCCATCTACCCAACAATATGCACCTTCTTCTGTAGCATCCTCAGGATAGTCCATTCTAGGTCCACCAGCGTATACATTAGGTGTTGTCGCTAAGACAAGCAAAGGAATGATTGCCAAAAGTGATTGCTTCATTGCTCTATCACACACCTTGAATCAGGAGGACAGTTTATGATCGTTGTAGTTTGTTCTTGATTGTTGTTTTGGCTCTGACTCTGGCTTTGTTCATTATCCTGATTCTGACTCTGTGCTTGGCTATCAACATCAACATTTGGCGAAATTCTGTTTTCTTGTACGAATAGGTTAATGAATACATGTTCAGGTTGTTTAGCTTCTGAGTTGTATCCAGTATCACATGTTGATTCACCATAATTATTTGATCTTACACAGATACGAAATTCCCCTGTATCAATAAGACCACTTGGATATTGTAAAGTGACTTCATTTGAACCTGTATGAATAACAGCATCATGTGTGAAGGCTCTATCTCCGTATTGATATGTATTTATTCTAACGTCATCATTTAGATTTGTATCTACTGTTAGATAGAGCTTTAGTCCTTTACTGCTTGCTTGTAATGCTATTGATGGGGTTAATACTATGCTAGACATGACCAGTGCAGAAATTATTATCAGCCCAACTGTCAATATTTTCATACCCATTATAGTCTCCTCTTATTATCCGTCCTCAATTCATTTGAATACCTTCTTAAAGTGCTGGCTATGCTATTTACTTCATCTGATGTATCTACTATTTTTGCTATCGCTATAGCTTCTCGTACGTCTCTAGTATGTTCCCATACATATCTGACGCCACATATCTGACGCAAAAAGAAATAGGCTTAGTTTAAATTCTTATCTTTCCAAGATAATGACAAGATACTCTGAATGGGATCGGTTTAATGAAAGATGGGGAGCAATATCGATAAGAAAGGAGGCATTCAAATCCATTCTTGAAGCAATTGAATCAGATAAACTTGTGGATGTGGCAAAAGATATTGGTAGTCATGTACCTAAGGAATTCATTGTTTTTTGGTTCAAGAAAATCAATCTTGAGACATATCTTGAGTACCTCTCGTTAGTGTGTCATTATGCCAAATTTGCTGAATGTGAGATTGATAATCATGGAAACGATTACACTATAATTCTTAGTCATGACATTGGGCAGAAATGGTCAGACTTTTTGGCCACATGGTTATCAGAGGGATTGAAGGTTTCACTGGGCGTTATTCCGAAGATTGATACCACTAGAAATTCTATTGTCGTGAGGTTTCGCATGTACTAAATCTTCTGGACATAGAATATGAGTATATGCTATTAACTAACAAAGAACTCTTAAGCTCCCAAAGACTTTGAATCAGTCCGGCGGGCCATTACTAGCTAAATACCATTAGCGAACTAATATGCAAGTAGGGTACTATCCGAATACTATAGTTCGGCGTCTGTATCTCATTTGAAATATAATTTATACTAAATACATTTAATATATTCAGTTGTAAACGTTAACAATATAAGAGAAATGATAGTGTAGATTCATAATGTATATGCGAACACAGCAACTAGCAGAAAATGTTTTATTCAGTGGGACGCTGTTAGCCGTTGCGTTGCTCTTGTTCATCCAGATCCGCGACAATTCTTCTTTTGGTCAGCAACAACAATCATCAGAAGTGGCAAATTCTACAAATAAGGTCCTTATAGTAATAACAAGCCATAGCGTTTTAGGTGATACAGGATATCCGACTGGAGTGTGGTTACCCGAAATGACTCATCCATATTATGCACTTAAAAATGCGGGATTCGAGATTGACATTGCATCCCCAAAAGGTGGTAATGTTCCGATAGATCCATACAGCATACCTTCCTACATATATAGTACAAATCGAGATGACCCGATGACAGAAAAATTCCTACGTACTCCAGAAGATGTCACGAGAATTAATAATACCATGCAACTATCAAGCCTAAATTCATCAGATTATTCAGCAGTAGTATTTCCTGGTGGAAATGGTGCCACGTATGATTTTCCTTGGGACAAGGATGTAAATCGTATTGCCTCCGAAATATATGAACAAGGTGGAATCGTAGCAGCAGTGTGTCATGGTCCAGCCGCTCTGTTAAATGCTACGCTTTCAGACGGTACCCCTCTTATAGAAGGCATGAATGTTACTGGCTTTTCGAATGAGGAAGAAGCAATAACTGAAATACTAGTCGGCGCAAAGAAGGTAATTCCATTCTTTCTAGAAGATGAATTTCCAAAAAGGGGTGCGACATTCATAAAGGACGATGTACACGAACCAAATATTGTTGTATCTGGAGAGGCAGGTAGATTGATAACAGGTCAAAATCCAGAGTCAGCGATGAATGTAGGTGAAAAGGTAGTAGAGATGCTTAGTTCCTAGTTCCATTCATTTTTTCTTTTTTTTGGAATAAAAGAACTTCTCGCAGAACACTTATGTAATATACTGGCATACCAATCGAAACACATACCATTACTGTGACATCCTTAGACTTTCATTCCAAGTCTTGCGACAACGTTAATTGAGGATTCTGGATTGAAAGAAGAATCCTCAATCAAGCATGAAGGTTGCGTTATTCTTCTCCTTCATGATTATAATTGTCTTGAATCTTCTTCTTTTTGCTATTTAGGTAATAATGGCATAACTTTACCTTACAAATAGAGAAATTCTTGATGTAATATTTCTTGCATATCCACTTTTAAATTATCGATACTCTTCTTAGTATCGTTTATTCTGCTTAGCTATTTCGCTTAAGAAAAAGCTAAATAAGTAAAACAACAGAACCCTTATCCATGCAGGGAACTAATCCCACCGAACTCGCGTCAATCTTGACCGTTTATTTAGATCCATTACATATTACTTTCCAAGCATCGAGATGGAATTGAATTCGAGTCCATTTTCACTCTTCATGTATAGACTAAAAGCAGATACTGGACGACAGTATCCGGCACGTCTGAAACGGTTCTTTGACTTTAGTCAAATAACTGGTTTCGATCTGGAACAGCAATATGAAAACTTCGTTAAAAGTGCAGCCCAAGATTCTTGATATGCATTTGTGCTCATTGTCCAATTTCTGTAGTCGCTAAACAACAAGGCTAGAAAAAAAAGAAATCGAATTTGGAACTGTGGCCAACAATCATTCTAACAGATGCTGATTTCAATCTTACCAGGTTTATTGATTTCATATTCAATTGCGAAAGTCTGAAAACTGCCAATCTTCATATCATTGATTCGAATATTAAAGAAGTCATTTCGTTGTTATTCGTATGAGAAACTAACTGCGACGATCTATAGTAGCAGCTATGGATACCGATCGCTTAGTAGCCTCGTATAGTATTGGAAATGAAAAATAAAAAAGTCATGGGATGAGAGATAACAATGACTTACCCCGTAACATGTGTACCCAATAGCCGGTGACAACTTTGACTATAAGGGCAGTCACTAAAACTAGAGCAGCTACAAGACTGGTTTTCAAATCTAAATACATTGAGCTTCGGTTCACTGAATGTATCAACAAACCAGAAGAGTGCAAAAACAGAAACAATTGTCACTAAAAGGGCTACAACACTGGTCATTTGGAGTTTATCCATTATTTTCTACACCAACTATAACCCGTAGTTCTTTATATTACTGCGGTCATTGTCGGTAAAGAATGTGTTGAGACACATGGCTACATGAATTTCACATTCTTTAATGTTGCAACTTGCAATTCTGTAAGTGGTATTGGTTTAAATTCACCTCCGATCGCATTGGCACAGCTGCAGCAACCTCAAGCTAATCTTACATCTGTTGAACAACAACAGCTAGAAGAAGGTATTTCTTTTGAAATTGATAATGTAACATTTTCACATCATACAGCTTCCGTTAATGGAATTCGGATGCATTATGTTATTGGAGGTCAAGGAGATCCCGTAGTGCTGTTGCATGGATGGCCACAAACTTGGTATGAATGGCATAAGATCATGCCCGCATTGTCAAAAAATTATACGGCAGTCGCACCTGACCTTCGAGGACTTGGAGATTCATCAAAACCTTTTGCAGGCTACGACGGTAATACTACTGCAGAAGATATCTACCAATTGTTATCTCAATTAGGACTTGACCAAAAAATCTACTTAGTAGGACATGACATTGGAGTTCAGACGGCATATTCTTATGCTGCTTCCCATCCAAATAATGTGAGTAAGCTAGTCATATTAGACGTTCCGGTAGCAGGGTTCTCTCCACCAGGATTTGAAGATTGCTGCTGGTGGTTTAGTTTTCATCCTCCTGATATACCAGAAGTTCTAACCGCCGGAAAAGAGCGAGAGTATCTTTCATGGTTTTATACCACATTTGCATATAATCCAGAAGCGATTACTGAAGCCGACATAGACGAGTGTGTTAGTCATTATTCTGCACCTGGAGGAATGCATGCTGGTTTTGAATACTATAGAGCATTTCCAATAAACGTAAAGCAAAATAAAGAACATGCCAATGTCAAGCTACCGATACCAGTTTTGGCTCTTGGTGGGGAGTATACGGG
>JBKPHJ010000240.1:0-5090 GCA_046729835.1 Thermoproteota archaeon | reverse complement strand
GAGAAATCATGCTTAAGAAGATTTCGGCATTTCCAAATCGTGCTCAGAACTATCGCTTTTCTCTACACGTTCAGCTTGAGCATTTAATGAATTGAAGTCTCCTGCCATCTGCCTTGCCGATAGACTCGATGGCGTTCAACTCTATTCACGCAATTCATGTGAATGGTAAATATATTCTCATAGTGATCTTACACGGTCATCAAATACTTGTTCCCAGTTTATTGTCCATGATTTCTAGATCATCTGGGGACCTACGAATGCCGCATCCATAAAAATATGATGTCTATGATTAAAACCTCTCAATTGGCTTCTATAGAGAATCCTCTATTCGATTTCCCAGTCCCATATTTCATATGCTTTTAATAGGATCTCTGTCGAATCTATTTGAAATTGCGGATTAAATCACCGTGGTATGTCGAGCTTCATGGGCTAAAGGACTTCGGTAGACTTGTATGTGCATTAGAAAGAGTACCGCTGCCATCCTTTGCCCTTTCGTTGAACGGAGCTGCGGCTTTTGCGGTTCAACTGGATTTTGTGAACGGCAGGCCCGTAATTTTCTTTGTCAAAAATGGGGTAGAAAAAGTCGGGGAGTATTTAGCGTACCGAATTGTCGGTGAGTTGGAAGAAGTAATTGTCGTCGATTTCGTGTCAAATCCTACCTTTGTTTATTCTCCAATTGTAAAGATCGACAAATCTCCAGAAAGTTTTTCAAGATCTAGCAAAGTTACGTCAACCTCGGAGTACGTTGCCATCAGGTTAATGGATCTTTCAAGCCTGGCCAAGGTATGTGCATACAAAACAATCTATGAAGAACCGCCTTTACCATTATTAGTATTCGACCAAAAAATAGGTGATCTAACCAAGTATATCATAGGAGCTCCAATGAGCGTGAGTGAAAGCGATACAATTTCGTATTTCTATTACGTAGTTTTGGACAATCGTCCAGAAGCCTCGTTCCTAAGATATTCTAGCCAGAAGTCGGATGCCATTTCATTTTTCAACAGGATTGACGAACATGGCTATATATATCTGAAATTGATACGGCTTGCAAAGCCACATCCATTGGTGAGATCACTTGAATTTCGGTGAGAGTTTTTCGACCCGAATCTCCGTTTGTAGCAAGGGAAAGCGTAGTAATATCATCTTGGCTCTTGATCCTCTTCGAAGATATGACCTAAGCAATTATCTATCTGAGATTATTAAATTACTCGAACCTCATCTATGCGCTATCAAATTTAACTTTCATGTAATCATCCCTCTGGGGTATAATGAAATAGGCAAAATTACCCGTATTTGCCATTCCTATGGTTTGCAAGTGATAGCTGACATCAAGCTTAATGATATTCCCGCCACTAATAACCTAGCCTTAGGATATCTAGTCGATGAGGGCTTTGATGCTGTTATAGCTAGTCCCATTATCGGAAAGTCTGAATTAATAGGGCTCGTAGAAAAAGCTCATCACTTAGGAGTTGGTATTATAGCATTAGTCTACATGAGCCACCCAGGCGCTTCACAAACATATGGAATCCAGGTTGTCGACAATAATAGGATGATTGCGAACCAACCCGTACCCCTGTATGAAGTGCTGTTAAGAAACGCAAAGGAGGCACATGTTGATGGAATAGTTGTAGGCGCAACGAGGCCTGACATTATTAAAGATATTTCATCTCGGAAGCCAGCACCAATATACTCCCCAGGAGTTGGGATCCAGGGAGGGAATATAATGGATGCCTCCAAAAATGGGGTTGATTACTTCATCATTGGAAGGAGCATCATTGAGAGTGAAGACCCATTGAAGACTCTGTATTCGCTTAATGAAAGGATTAAATGCTTTTAGGATTTTGACTCTCTTTTTGAACTATACGCAAGAAACTTGTTAGCCATGACAAGGATGTCCTTTGCAGATCTGTACGTAACACGCGCCAGTGCGGCCTGATAATTAGCCCACTGAAAATCAATGTGTTCGTCCGAAAGCTTTACATTTCGAATTGTGGTCTCAACAAGATAAAAGCTAACTTTTTTGTGTACTAGTCTGCCCTCTCGTTTGTATTTGTAATGTATCGGGCTTTGGAAGCCATCGACAAAACTAATATCTGAAATCCCGGTTTCTTCATATATCTCTCTCTTTACTGTTTCAATTTCCGTTTCCCCTTCTTCCACGTTTCCTTTGGGGAAATCCCAGTGTCCGGAGGTATAATGTAGCAACAAAAATTCTTTTTCTTCACTGTCAAAGTATCCAAAGAGTACTGCTCCAGCTGAATATTCATTGTGCATCTTACTCTATAATGGTCCCGTTAATATCAATTCTATCTCCTCAGCCCGGTGCATAACCGTGAATATTCTCCCACTCATCAGCGCTCATCCAGTAACCGCAATACCACTCTTCGGATGATTTGTCGTAATCGCCGTGTTCACTCATACATTTAATTCCTGTTGGACCGAATATGTTGTTTTATTTAGAGTCCATATTTTCTTACCCTATTCTGGTACATTCTTATGGCTCTCATGAAATCAATTTTTCTAAATTCAGGCCAAAAAACGTCCATGAATACGATTTCACTATAGGCACTCTGCCATATTAGAAATCCACTTAAGCGCTTTTCTCCAGATGTCCTTAATATTAAATCAGGCTCAGGTTGTGGCAAATGTGAAGTATAAAGACAGGACTCTATTGTTTTTTCATTGATATCACTTACTCTAATTTCGCCAGTAATTGCCATATTCGCAATCCTTTTGACAGCATCCACAAGCTCTTTCTGCCCACCGTACGCTAGAGCAATGTTCAAGAACATAGAGTCATACACAGCAGTCGCCCCCTCTAGCCTGGCAAGTATCTCTTGAAGCCTACTCGGAAGTAGGCTCAAATTTCCAATTGCCTTTATTTTCATCTTTCTCTTATGGATACGTGAGTCATGATATAACCTCTGTAATTTGACAAAGAGAAGATCGTAAATATTGTTTAGTTCTTCGTCATCGCGGTTCAGGTTTTCGGTTGACAGGATATAAAGGGTTGTGATCTTTATTCCAATATCATGAATCCAATTAAGGAGTTCCTCAGCCTTGTCTGCACCCATAAAGTGTCCTTCGTCGGCATTCAAGAGATTTAATCTTGCCCATCGCCTATTACCGTCAAGGATTATTGCCACGTGATTAGGTAGGGGATGTTGCAGAATATGATATTCTAGCCTCCTCTCGTAGAATCGATAGAGCCCACTTAGATGGAAGAATGAATCAGCGAAGGCCTTACCATTCTCAATTGTCTGCATAGCACTTTATCAAATTTAGCGAAAAGCCAGTCTATGATTTTATTGTTTGGAACTCTTCTGAGCTAATCTGTATAATTCAATGCTTTAGAACCTCTCCGCCCTTTTTATTTCTGAAATATTGAAAGAGGAAAGTGGCCGCAACTAGTGTTATAGCTAGACCGATCAGGATGGACGATATGAGACTAAAAGGATTTGTTCTCTCGGTGAGAATGGAAGTGAACTGGAGTACGGGTATATACAACAAGGCCAGGACGACCAATCTAAGAATATCAGACATTGTTCTTATACTTCCCTTAAACCAATTGCTGAGCAATGAGCCTGCGAAGATTGTCGCAATTCCTATCCAAAGCAGCGTTATTGTGCCTTGAATAAAGGACCCGACTATGGTCCTATTCGTAATTATGGCAGTGACTCCGGAGTCAGGTTCAACAAGTCCTGCAGGAATGCTGGAAAATCCATTTACTATTGCAACTAATATGATGAGTATTCCCGAAAAGACAGAAAAAATTCTAATGAACCCAGACGGAGTAGGTCTACCTAATGAACCTATCGCTCTATCCAGATCAAAGGCTCGCATTATGAAGGCTATGCCCAATATACTTAGCGCTAGTGCAACGGCTTCTCTGGTCAATCCGAAAACCGTTGCCACTCCCGTAGCAACTAGCAAGGCTCCTGGAACTCCCAAAAAGAACTTTGAATATCTGGGATCGTAAACCAACATTTTTACATATCTTCCCAAGACTGCATAGGAATATTCTACGCTCCTGCTGTGTTTTATGATTATGCGTTGCAGGGAAATAATAGGGACTATAGTTTGCAAAACTGGGACTATAACTTCATCATCTTCACCATCTGATACGAGAACCACAGCATCTGCCTGGTACGAACTGAGGATCACTTGAACCTCTGAATATATCTTTTCATCAGCCTCCATTCCTCTCTCATGTCTACCTGCAACAAGTGCGACCTCTGCATTGTACCCTTTGGCGATCATCTCTTCATATGTCTTTATCGCTCCAAAAATTGCGTTTGCATCCGGATCTTCCGGGTCTTCAATCGCCAACCTTATCCCTGCGTTTACACACGAGCTTCGTCCAACAATAGGTGTTTGCAATCCTCCTTTAGAACCTATGTCGTCATCTCGGTCAACACACAGGACCAGAATCTTGTTATGTGTGACTTGTTTCTTTAGAATTTCCTCTGGAGATGAGAAGAGATTCTTGCGATAACCTTTACTCTTACGAATTACATCAGGCATCTAGAGGACACGTACAATTTACCGATAGGTTATACCTCTTAATTAAGCTGATCAATTGCCCTGTCTATAGATGAATCATGTGATACCAACCTCCAATGGAGAGATGGCTTGTATCTTTCAAGTCAGGTTTTCGAATGGTATAATAACTTGGTTTATTTACCCGTTGAATGCACGCACTATCAGGACCCTCTATGCACCCTAACAGGGACACTTTCGCTGTAAGAATCACTACGTACAGCGACTCTCTAATGATAAGCATTTGCGATGCAAATCTTGTCGGAAGGACCCTACGCCAGGGACAGACAGTAATATCTCTATCTCCAAAGTATTTTCAGGAACAGATAATAGGAGAGGACAGAGCCACAGAACTATTGATGAAATGCTCAATTGCTAATATCGTCGGCGAAAAAATAGTGGATAGAGCACTCTCAATGAAATTAGCTAAGGAGGTAAGCGTAAAGCGAATCTGTGGCGTCCCATTCTTAATGATCTTCAAATTTTTTCACGTGTAATATTTCCGATCATTTAAGTGGGCCCAGTTTCCGATCACTTTAATAAAAACTACT
>JBKPHJ010000239.1:0-21445 GCA_046729835.1 Thermoproteota archaeon | reverse complement strand
GTGTATAAGAGACAGCCCTTATTGATGCGTTTTCCCCTAATAGACTGCTGTCCCAAAGCTGCAGTCATTTGCCCTATGTTTAGAGTTGATCCTCTTGCTCCTGTTGATGCCATTATTACACCAGAATTATCATCAGGAAATGCTCGATCAGCCGTTTTTCCCGCTCTATCCCTCGCCCGAGACAATTCATTGACCACATAAAGTTCTAGGGCTTCTTCCGGAGACAAACCTCTAGTAAGAGGTAACGTCCCGTCTTTGTACTGCCTTATTAGTTCATCAACCTTGTCATAAGCGCGTTGTATAATCGATCTGATTTCTTGCCTCGTTTCGTCGCTTAGCCATAAATCGGAATATCCATAAGTGAAACCCCGTTGAGTTAGATACGTCTTCAGTATCACAAGGATGGAATCTAGGAATTTTCTTGCCGTATCATTTCCATAATCTTTCGCTATTCGGTGGAGAACACTATCTGGCTCCTCAGCGCCGATCGATGCCTTATCTATCACTCCACTTATGAGCTGCCCATTTCGGATTACGACATCCTTGCCCTCGCCCTTGGATGCTTTGTTCCATTTCGAAGTGATAACAAAGTTGAAATCATTTGGAAAAAATAGTGAAAAGAGTTGCTTGCCGCTGTACTGCGATTGGTCACCGTTCTCCGAAGATGTCTGTGGGAGCGCACCCTCATACCCCCCGCTCAGAGCCATGTTTGCGAATTCCTCTCTGTTCAAAACAGTTTCATTCGATGTAAGAATATATGCCCCAGTTATGAAATCCCGGATACCTCCAATAATCGGTCCACCATAACGTGGAGATATCAACTGATCTTGAACTCTCATCAATTGTGCAGCCTCTGCTCGAGCCTCCTCACTTTGAGGGACATGCAAATTCATTTCGTCACCATCGAAATCTGCGTTATACGGAGGACACACTGCAGGATGTAACCTAAAGGTTCGGTATGGTAGCACCCTGACGTAATGAGCCATTATAGACATTCTATGGAGTGAGGGCTGACGATTGAAGATAACGATATCACCATCTGAGAGATGTCTTTCTACAACATAACTTGAGGCAAGAGATTCTGCAACCATCTCCCTGTCGCTAACGTAATCTAGCCTTATCTTAACCCCATCTGGTCTAATAATATAGTTTGCTCCTGGATAGATGTTGGGGCCGTTAATAACAAGTCTTTTTAGACGTTCTATATTCCACTGCGATACTGTCTCTGGGATAGTCAGCTTCTTTGCGACATCCACGGGGACGCCCACATTTGAGATTGTCAGATTGGGATCCGGTGAAATTACGGTTCGACTAGAAAAATCCACACGTTTTCCAGAAAGAGACCCCCTAAACCGACCCTCCTTTCCTTTCAATCTTTGAGTGAGTGTTTTCAAAGGTCTTCCAGAACGGTGATGTGCTTGAGGAATCCCAGAGACTTCATTATCGAAGTATGTGGTCACGTGATATTGCAACAGATCCACCAGATCCTGTACTATCAACGGGGGGGTGCCTGCTTCTTTGCTCTCCTTCAATCTCTGATTAACGCGTATAATATCTACTAACTTGTGAGTAAGATCGTCTTCTGATCTAATACCTGTTTCTAGTATTATAGAGGGCCTAACTGTAACGGGGGGGACCGGCAGAACCTGCAAGACGAACCACTCTGGCCTGGCTGTCTTGGGATCATACCCCAACAAGACAAGATCATCATCTGGAATGTTCATCATTCTCTCCCTAATCGTAATAGGCAAAAGTCGGTTTTCGCCTGCCTCGGTTTTTTCTACAAAAATCGTTGGTTTAGTGAAGACCAATTCGTACTGCTCTTTCTCGCAGTGAGGACAAACTTTGACTTTTTTAGCCTTTTCAATTATTTCATCTTTAACGTTTTCCAGAGTTATTACTGAATAAGCTGCTTTGGCCTCACGCAAGGCGCGATATTTTTCGATATCATCATGACCTAACTTTACTCTACTACAGGATCTACAGCAAGTTATGAGCAGTTTGTGTATATCATCTACGAATGCGATATGTAGTACCGGTTCTGCTAATTCAATATGGCCGAAATGCCCAGGGCACCTAGCTGATGTATTTCCGCAAGTTCCGCATTTCTGTCCTGGTTCCAAGGTACCAAGCCTATTATCCATCAGGCCTCCCTGAACAGGCATGCCATCTTCATCATAGGTTTCCGGAGCAGTAATCTCTGCTACACTGAACTTGCGTACCTCTACTGGTGACCAGACGCTAAATCTTATTCCCCCTAATATTTTCATTGATTCTTCTGTCAAATCAAAAATACCTCTCACTATCACACTTTGTCCTTTGCCAACAGCCGCGGAGCAACATTCAGACTCATCATCTCTTGCAAAAGTAATTTGAACGCATAAGCGATTATGACAGACGAGATCTTAGCCTTATCGCCACACACTCTACATACATATCGACGTTGCTTAATGTCAAAATATGCCAGAAGCCCACATCGTTCGCATACGTTTATTTCAGCCTTATCTGATTCTTCTAGCAGACGGTCCTTCAGCATCATCGAAGCTCCGTACGCAATAAGGCAATCTCGTTCCATCTCGCCAAACCTTAATCCACCTCCTCTTGCTCGCCCCTCTGTAGGTTGCTTGGTAAGCATCTGGACTTGCCCTCTGGCTCTACTATGGATTTTATCGGCAACCATATGATGAAGCTTCTGATAATACACTACGCCTACGTAAACATCTGCTGGGAATTTTCTCCCTGTTCTACCGTCATACATCACTTCTTTCCCGGTGAATTTGAAACCGTAATCTTGCAATACATCCTTCAGTTGATCTATCTTTTCTCCAAGGAAGGCCGAACCGTCTACTATTCTACCCCTCAGCGCAGCTGCTTTACCTCCGAGTGTTTCTAGAAACTGGCCCACTGTCATACGTGAGGGAAAAGCATGGGGATTAATCATTACGTCGGGAATGATACCATTCTCAGAATAAGGCAAATCCTCCTGGTTGACTAGCATGCCAATCACCCCCTTCTGTCCATGTCGCGAGGCAAACTTGTCCCCAATTTCTGGGATCCTCATATCACGAACACGTATCTTGAACATTTTACCACCTTCTACAGATTGAGTCATAATAACGGTGTCAACCACCCCATTCTCTGACGGTCTAACTCCTATAGAAGTGTCTCTCCTATATGGTCCTTTAACCTCAAATTCTCTGTATTCTTCCATAAATCTAGGAGGAGAAGTTCTTCCAATGAGAATATCACCTCCAACGACCACAGCCTCATGCATAATTGCCCCGTCTTGTTCTAGGAGACGATAAGCCTTCTCACCTCTATAACCGCGTATGTTTTCTTCAGATGAAGGCAATTCGAAATTATCCTTCATTCCTCCAGGATATTGCTTCGCCTCAGCTTCATAGACTCTATAAAAGAAAGTGCGCCCAAAACCTCTATCAACAGCAGACTTGTTAAATACCACCGCATCCTCTATGTTGTAACCCTCGTAGGGAAGAACTGCTACTATTGCGTTTTGACCCGTTGGGCGATCGTCCAATCCTAACAAGTTTATTGCCTTCGTACTGACCATTGGAGTTTGAGGATACAACATCAAATGCTGCCTTACATATGTACTGGCATTCATTAACGGTGTCGAGAAGCCAAGACTTTGCTTTGCCATTGCACTCTCATAGGTATTCCTTGGAGATTGATTGTGTTCCGGATATGGAATAATGGATGCTCCAACTCCGAGGATGGAGGAAGGAAAGACCTCGAGATGAGTGTGCGTTTGCTCTATGACATCAGGACTAATTGCAACATAACAATTTTCCTCTTCATTCGCGTCTACCAATTCTAGAATGCCTGTATGCAGGAGATCAGTCCATGAAAGAAATTTCTTTTGAATCTTTTCTATTATCTCCTCCGTAATCAACGGCCGTCCCTCCCTTACGATAACCAGTGGTCGCAGCACACGTCCAGAATTACAACTTACATAAAGACGCTTGGTAGCATTATCGTTCAAGGAACTGTATAGGTATACGCCCACATGAGGATGGATCTTTCCAGATCTTCTCATTGTCCTAAGAGTATGAGCTAAATGGGCGCCATCTTCTACATATCCCACCAACTGCCCATCAACGAATACTCGAGCTCCTATCCTCTTGAGATTTTCATTGGCTTCGTCAACATGTTCAACACCAAGCTCGAATAGTTTTTCGACTATTTCTGCAGATGAAACGCTCACTGAGATAATAGCAGAAAGAGCTAAGTTCTTTACTAACCCACAGTTAGAGCCTTCTGGAGTTTCGGCAGGACAAATTCTGCCAAAATGAGTTGCATGCAGGTCCCGAGCTTCAAAGTTTGGCTGGCTCCTACTAAGCGGAGATTGAATGCGACGTAAATGGCTTATAGTTGACATATAGTTTGTCCGATCGAGCAGCTGAGTTACTCCGACTCGACCCCTCCCCCAGTTTCCAGTTGCTATTGCATTATTGAGCTTATCAGAGATTATTCCAGGTCGGACAGCTGCTGCAACTGCGTTTATTCCTCGCTTCTGGCCGGATCGTTCGAGTTGGTATTTCATATCCCGTATCAAATTTCTGAAGGCAGTACGGAACAAATCCGCAAGCATTTGTCCAGCAAACTTAATGACCTTGTTACCGTAGTGGTCCTTGTCATCTGTGTCTATCCAGCCAAGCTTTAGCTCAATCAGCTTACTTGCTGCTTCGCCAAGGAAAAGGGCCTTTTCATGTCTGTTGTCAGGGTTCTTTCCTAAATGGGGTAGCAATCCCCAGTCTAGGAGCGTCTCTGCGCGTTTAATCTGAAACTCTTCAAGCATACCAGGAGCGATACGCTTGCTGATATAGATTATTGCATCTCTACTTGTAAGAACATCGCTTGATTTTTCAAAAGAGGGCTCGAGTTCGTCTTGGATGATAATATTTAGAGAGACGCCGTTAGCTATATCCCTATCGGTCTCTAGTCCGAGAGCACGGACCAAAGTTATTAGCGGCACATCTACTGGCGACCCCGGAATCTTGGCGACTATTGAGCCGTCAGGTCTCATTATCAGTTCCAGCTTAGCTCTATAGCCTACAATAGAAGAGTATACTTTCGCCTTATACAGAAGAGTTCCTGTTGTTTCCTCCACATCAACAATAATCTTGTTGTACGAAAGATCTTCTAAGCCGACAATAACTCTTTCTGAACCATTGATAACAAAGTACCCGCCTGGATCCCTTGGATCCTCAGCGAGCTCTACGAGCTTATGTTCTGGCATATTGTGTAGAATGCAAGCGTTGGATTTTACCATCACAGGCATATCACCTATATGAATAAACCTGGACTCCAATATCTTACCGTCTTCCACGATGCTGCACTCTAGCATGATAGGCGAAGCATAAGTCAGGTTTCTCAGACGAGCCTCCATCGGTGCTACATGAGTGATTGAGCCGTCTAGTTCCATGATTCTGGGCTGCTGCAACTTTATTTTCCCAAGCTTAATTTTGTATGGGTATTCTGATGTTTCAATTTCTATTTCCGCAACCTCGTCAATAATGCTTTGAAGACCTTTTTCCATGAATTCGTTGTACGAATTCAAATGCTGTCTTGCGACACCTTCCTTTCTCAAAACGTCATTAATAATAGGCCACATAATGAACAATCACCTGAAATATTCCTATCCCTCTACCACATAGCGGTAATATACACTTTCACCCGCGGTAGTACTTTTCCGAGTTATCTTTATGATATCGCCTGGTCTCACGTCCAGGCCCTGCAGACCCTTATCGCTCAACATGATATATGGGAGTTGACTAGGTTTGGCGTTGTATCGCTTGAGGATGTCGCTAGCTTCAGATCTAGGCAAAATTTCATGATTGGGTTGGTAAATGTGGTCTGTTATCTTGACAATCTTTTTCTCAGTGGACAAATCCTTCCCCTCCTCCAATCACATGCAGGAGTCCAAAGTAACACAAGAGATAATTCAAAGCCCTCCCACAATATATAGGTATAACCATTGGACAACGGTCGGACAACTCCACTGCTAAACACTCGATCAAATGCCCAAATCTTAGACGCCTAAAATACACTGTGCCCAGCAGTTGCGCTTATTGATCCCTATGACTCCGTCGAGTTCAGAAAAACTGCATCGCTATCTTGCTAATTAGGCAAGACAGCTACCGAGAGAATATCTGCCCCAGAGACGATCAGTATTTTTTGGGATCTCCCGAATCTTGACAAAGCTTGTTGGTAATAATCCTTAGTCCCCTTAAAGGGAACAAGTCCCAATCTTCGTAAATAGTATTCAGGCAAGGTCGATATTATACCCAGCTCATAATCTTTGGTAAGTTCTTTTAGATACACAATATGTTCGAGTCCCTCCAGGTACGGAAGCCTCTCTTCTAGATGCTTTTGTACGTCCAGCCGATCTTCCACAAGCATTTCTAATGCTTTGCCCCCTAGACCCATGTTGTTCTCCGAAAGTAAAACGGCAAGTCCTCCTTTCTTTACCAGATCCATTACATTCCAAAGACAGTTTAGTGAGGAAGATAGAGTAAGATGAGGTTCCAGGTCGTCGCTAGGACTGATCAATACAGTTTGGCACTTGTCAACGCCTGCTTTCTTGTTCACACTATCCAATGAACCCATAGCGCTTTCAAATGCATGAGAAATGGCTCCATAGTGTAAGCTCAAAAAATTGGGACTGCCAACTATTTCAATCGAAAAGGCTTTCAACCTCTCAACGGAATGCAACGCAACCTCCAATGACGACAACTTCTTGTAGGGGTTAGGCAAATTATTTAATCTATTATAGAAAGCTTCGCTCATCTCTTTAGGAAAGAATTTTCGAAGCAGCAAACTGGGAGTTCCACTATAACCGAACAACGGATCGTACTTAACCTGGGAGATAAAGATCACGTTCTTGAATTTGCTTAAGAGGGGGAAGAATGAAGCATCGGTCACGCTGTAAACAGGAAGACCCTGTCTACGTAAAGAATTTTTTAAAAAGTATAACGTATCGGTTGTAGAACCAAAGGCGATATGACTGTGTTTCATGAGGATCGCTCTCTCGGCAATGAGTTCTATCAAATTTAGGCTCGCTTCGGAGCTTGATAGAACAAATACAATTGTATCGTCGTGAATATCGATATTGTACAATTCATCCTTTAATCGTTGGTGATTTGAATCGCTCACGGCTGCCGTCGGAAATAAGTGAGCTTGTAGGTTTTCATACTTTATGTCTATTACTACGTGCGAACGACCGTACCTTAACCATAGTTCTGGCATTTTGTAAAGTTACCATAATAAACCGATTTCATGCCATCTATCAGTCGAGCTCAGAATGGTTGAACAAAAGCTCTTTTTCCCGTTGAGACATGTTCCTTTGGTGTTAGAAATTCTAAATTGGCCGGTGAACAAAACATTCATGATATTTGACAGCGCAATATACATACATTTCCTAGGCGCCATTACCAATTCCCAAACAACGGTACTTCTAGAAAAGTTCCTCTAAGCTATAGGCTATATACAATTGAAATGGAAGTGGGGATATTAAATAAGTTGTACTAACGTATCATTTCACGAATTTTATCATTTTATCAATGGCTATACAGCCCTCCAATAGCAGAAAACTTCGGATTTTGTTCCCATGTGTTCACTTTCGAAAAGTATCTTTAACCTTCATAGATCATTAGGTTCTTTTCTTCCAAAAGATTGTGTAGGTTGTGTACAGCTCTATATACCTCTGTTTCTTTCTTTGCCCCAGTACAAACAAGCTTACCCGAAGCAAATAACAAGATAACTGTCTTAGGGTCAAGCATTCTGTGAATAAGACCCGGGAATTGCTCAGGCTCGTACATACTTCTCGGAAGCACCCTAGCTGCCAGTTCAAGGTGAATCTTGCCGCCTAAGCTTGCTGACGCAACGATATTCTGGATCTCTATAATTGGTTCGTGCTCTATAGCAATACCTCCCTTTTTCAACTTTTGAACCACATTTTTTACCGCCTTGATAGCCTGATCCTCGGATTTTGCCCCCGTGCAAACCATCTTTCCTGAACTGAAGATTAGAGTTGCTGTCTTTGGAGATTTCAATCTGAAGACTAATCCAGGGAATTGATCTGGGTGATATTCCACGTCTGGAAAAATCTGAGTGATCAAGTTGAGATTCACTGTTTGACTGACCGTTGCGGATGCTACAACATTTTCTATGCTGACGATTGGTTTGGTCTGAGGCATACCCTATTCAGCCTTTATAAAGGCGAACTATATATACTGTTTACATTAACATTCGAGAAAATTTTCGTCATTTATTTGGTTGTCAACTTACCTAAATGATTATGCTAATTTAGGGGGAAGAAGCTTTTCATATGGAATAGTTAGGAAAAATCAAGGTGTTATGTTCGTTACTTATCTAGGAAACTAAAATAAGCAACTAATTAGAATTTTTTCAGTATTAATGTAGGTACCCTAATCGATTATCAAGCCTAGATTCGTTCACGCAGATAATTGACTTCCTATAATTCTAGCGGCGTACGGGTTCCTACTTGATCAATATATCAGACTTGAGCTTAACTTCAACATCCTTTTGTTAGATAGGAAATAACAACGGTCAATTCCTAATTTTTCTGCGATGTTAAGAACAAACACCTGAATAAAGAAAATAGAAAACAGCAAGTTTTCGATATTTGATCGATTTACACCAGGTCGGACATAATGAGAATTGAAGCGCAACTCATGCAATCTATGCTGCAAAACCGCAGGCATTGGGTCTCTCAAAGATTCCTGATCAAGAACAACGACACAATCTGACTTTCTAAGGCCGAAAAGAGGAGAATGAATGTAGTCATCAAGAACGTATCCGTGTGATTTAACACCAAATACTTCATAGACCTTGAGTGCCCCATAGATCGCGATAGGATATAACATCCCATTTCCGAGAAATACGAATGATCTGCTATTTTTTTTTTTGACATGGACGCTTATGAGATGGGATAGCGTGCTGGCTTCATCCATAATGCTTCCAATACTATTCAAATTAGCCCGAATACCCATCAAAGATAGACACGCCAACAATGTCGCAGTAAAATCTAATGTTCCGACAGCCGAAGAGGCAACGGGGCGTGGATAACTCAGATTAAGCACGTGTTTACACGTTCTCGCAAGTTCACTATCGGAGCGAGGAGTAATCGCGGTTGTTTGAACCTCAAATTTTCTAGCAACTTCGGCAGCCTTGATGCTTGACCGCGTCCTACCGGATGCTGAGATAAAAAAAATGTCGTGATTGAATAGCACCTTTGGATCGAGAAGAATATCAGAGGGATAGTATGCCAATGATGAATGTCGGGACAGATATTCTATGAGAAGTGCACACGCGTATGAATCGCCAGAACCAATGAATATCGGATCTTTAATTTTCTGAGGATTGGGAAGCTTCAATCCTTGAAGGCGCTCGGCTTGAGAGTAAATATCCTCCCTAAACCTGCGTATCCATCCTGAGGTCACCACATTAATCCTGACATGTCAATAAGTTGCTAATCTATTTGAGTGTGTAGTGTCAACCGGGATGAAGATCGCTATCCTATTCTAAAATTCCTCTTCAAATTCTTCATCCCCTTCCTCCTCGACATCCTCAAAATCTTCATCAAGCTCCTCTCTTTCTTCTGCACTTTTGTACGGCAGATCTGTTTCGCCTGATGTTCCACAGACAGGACACTTGAATTCAATTGTCTGACCTTCCAAGTCCAAAAGAAACTCCTTTGAGAATACTTGGTCACATTTAGAACAAACCAAAGTAGTTAAAATATTATCTTGGCTAAACTTATGAGACTGAACTCTAAAAATCGTGCCTGCCATTCTTCTTACCTATAAAAAATATCCTTTTTTATAAGCCTTTGTGATTACCGTGGACAGTTCGCGATTTAATGAGCTTAAAGAGATCTTAGGTCTGGCCGAGAATTGGATATGAGTGCCAAAATATTCTCTCTTATCTCCTTTTGTTCCATCAATCCTCTATGAGCCATCGTAACGATAAGGCTATGATTTCTGACTCCTCTCATTTGCATGCATAAGTGTTCGCCCTCGGCGATAACAACTACACCTCTAACACCCATCTTTGTTATTTCATCTGCAATCTGCGTAGTCATTCGTTCTTGTATTTGCATTCGGCGTGAATACTTTTCAACAAGGCGAGTCAGTTTGGATATTCCAAATACCTTTCCGTCCGGTAAATAAGCGATGTGGACTTTACCGTAAAAGGGCAGCATGTGATGTTCACACATGCTATAAAATTGAATATCTTTAGCGATAATAGTATCAGTTTCTTCGGAGAAGGTCACATCAAGCCCAGAGCTCATTCTGTACCCCTCAAATATCTCCTCATACGCTTCAGCCATCCTTCGTGGGGTCCCTATTAGGCCTTCCCGATCGGGGTTTTCGCCTAACTCTATCAGCAGTTTTCGCAAAATTTTCTCGATTCTTTTCTTATTTGGGGTTCTGACCTTGTCATTTTTCTGAAACAATATCTTCTATGATACTCCATCACCTGTACACAAGTGTTCAGATATTATTCTTACTCCTCAAACACACCCAACGCACGTACACAACGGAATAGTTTCAGCTTAATCCATACATTACCTTATGCTGCATACTCCGTCCTGTCTTGAATATTGGCAGCGTTGAAACTAGCTCTGCGATTAATGCATGATTCACAAATCCCACAATGCACCGGACCTTTATCATTTTTTGGCACATCGAAGTAACAGCTCCATGTATCAAATATTCTATCTCCCAGAAGATCATACCCAATTCTGACCAAATCTCTCTTGTTTAATCCTTCTATCGCAGGACACCAGATCTCAATTCGGTGACGCAGACCTAGATTTATGGCATCAAGATCCGATTCATACAGCATATCTTTGATAGAAGTGACGAATCTAGTTCTACAATCAGGATAATTTCGATCGTCAGCATGTGCACCATATGCTATCAGCCCAATATTGAGGCCAGCTGTCCATGCTGCACTTATTGTCAAGAAGATAGCGTTCCTGTGCGGGACGACTATCGATTGTCTAAAATTTCTAGGAATGTCACTATTCGTTCCAGTTAATACGTTAATGTCGCCGTAAAGATTCCTCATAAAACTAAGATCAATTTCGATATGATCTTCGGATTTTAACAACTCGGAAAAAAGTCTCGCTCTTTTCAACTCCTCAGTTGACCTCTGACCATACGAAAAAGTGATCGTATATGGCAATAGATCTTTCACCTTCTTGATATAGAATGCAGAGACTACGGAATCCAACCCTCCACTTAGTATGCAAACAGCCTTCAGTAACTTCATGTTCTAGTTTCCAAGGGAGATTTTATGGACTTTTCGATAATACGCCGACACCGACCGGGTTCAAGAGGTTTTCACAAGACGCATGTCTTCACAACTCTTCCCCTCTCCTAGAATTGTTTGCTTCTACGTCACAGTTTCATAATCTTTATGTATGTCTATAATAGGCATAAAAAAAGAAGAAACTAACGGATGATTTTTTTCTTCCTTTCTCTGTCTGCTTCAATCCATTCTGCACAATCTTGCTTTGTGAAAGCGAGCTTCTATCACCTCAGCCCTAGTCCAACAAAGTCACAATCTTATGGGAAGTCTCCACAAAGACATAATAATCTAAAAAAACATTTCTGTTAGCAAATTGACCATCCAGGTGAGCGAGCTGTGAGGAAGAATTAGACTTAGGTCATATTTTTTACTCTGGACAATCATCTACTCAGCTTGCCGCATGAGAAATTACAATATTATGATCAATTTTTATCCTCCATTTTAGATGGGTAATTCATGAGAATAGCAGAAGGCTCATATGTACTTCTTTATCATACCCACCGAAAGACCTGGCTGGTCGTTGCGAAATATGAGAAGAAGTTTCATACCCATTTAGGCGTGCTTGAAATTGGAGAGGCAATAGGATTAGAATATGGTTCTCACATTCTAACCTCCAAAGGAAAAAAGGTCTTTCTATTGAAACCATTAGTTCATGACTTTATCATGAAATCTGAAAGACTCACCCAAATTGTTTATCCTAAAGATCTTGCATATATAGGTATACGCAGTGGTCTCACTAGTGGTTCAAAGGTGCTAGAAATTGGCACTGGGAGCGGAGGATTAACAACGTACATGGCAAGTATCGTAGGACCTTCCGGACACGTATACACGTTCGATGTCGATCCCAGGTTCATGGCTATCGCTAAGAAAAACATTGAGAAAGCACAACTATCTGAGTTCGTAACGTTTCATGATCAAACACAGTTTCAAGATGCAACGAGTCAGATGGTAGATATAGTGATTGTAGACATAGGAGATCCATGGACGATGATCGAGAAGACTTACGAATCACTAAAACCAAGTGGAACTCTTGTTGCTATCTGTCCGACCATGAATCAACTCGAACGAACTGCCTCGACACTATGTGAGTATGGATTTGTTTTTGTCGATTCTCTCGAATTGATGATTAGGAATATTGAGGCCAGGCCTGGTAAGACACGTCCCGCCATGAGAATGATAGGCCATACCACGTATCTCGTTTTTGGAAGAAAGGTTCTCTGTCCTCCAAGCGGCGGCAATACGGATAGTTCTGAAACGCAGATTCCAGAACTCGAGCTAAACCCCTAGAATTTGTTTAAGTAAGGCACGGTAATCCACATTTTCCTTTGTGCTCCCAGGTGACGGAAGTTCAAAAACCAGCGGTATCGGTCTTTTGGATCGTAGTTCGGTTAACTGGTAACGAATTTGTTTCCCAAAATCATCACTAACGAGAATTAGTCCTACGTCATTACTGTTACCTATCCTGCTGATTTCGTTGTATGCCTCCTCAGCAGAATTTGCCTTTAAGCCCTCTACACCCGCCAATTGAAAGCTAGTAACAAAAACTCGACTACCTACTGCAATCACCCGCAACTACCATCAGAATTTTCTGATTTGGTACCCCTTTTATTCCTTCTGAACGATGCGTTACAAGTGAAGCAATCTCTTCACAGTTGCTCTACTCTAATTTTAAAAACTCCTACTTATTGAAGAAGGTTCAAACTCCTGAGAGACGTCCACTATTACTAAACGGCGTGTGAAAACCCTCTACAAGAAGTTACCTAAACAACAGTATGAATGCTACAAGCCCTAATAGCCCCCCAAACAATATTAGCGTTGCTTTCCACAAACTCCCGCTCGCTCTATCGCTAATATCCCACATACCTCCCACCATATGAGATCGCTCATGTTCTCTCTTCAAATGCTCGTAGCTATAGACGTGCTGCCAATCTGCAGGCGGAGTCCATTCTCGGGTCGGATTGAAATCATTTCGATACTCATACATCCGATCATACTCTTTCCTTGATTGATTATCCGACAGAATTTCATATGCCTCCACGACTTCCATGAACCTCCTTCTAGAATCTTCTGAATTTCTGTTCTTATCTGGATGATGCTCTAATGCGAGTCGCCTGAAGGATTGTTTGATATCATCTTGAGATGCCGATTGATTCAAGTTCAAGATACCGTAGTAATCGGACACAATATGATAACCTGAAATCCCTTAATTAATCATTCTTGTTCAGTGAGGCCTCTGGAGAGGTCTCGTTTATTCAAATCTAGCTTATTTAAAGAGGCCAGAAAAATGAATATCAGATTCTGTCGATCCCTCTCTGTCGACCAAACTCCTCACCAACAAAGGAAATCAAATAAATATGCAAAAACTCGCATAGACCTTTCGATGAATGACAGCTCGCCATTATCAGATTGGAGGTGCTACATGCAGTTGCAGAAAATCGGTGTGAAATTTTCTAAACTGCATAGGAATCTACCACCTCCCTCACTGGTAGAGGCTGCCATTCAACGGAATGAAGGAGAACTGTCTACAACAGGTGCACTTTCCGTTAGAACAGGTAAGTTTACTGGTCGGTCTCCTGATGACCGATATATAGTGGATGATGCGATAACACATAGTTTAGTAGACTGGGGAAAAATAAATCATCCAATCTCCCCAGAAAGCTTTGACCGAATTTTTTATAGAATGAAAAATCACCTTGAAGGAAAAGAAGCTTTTGTATTTGATGGCTTCGTTGGGGCTGAGAAGGAAAGCAGGATCTCAGTTAGGGCAATAACAGATAAGGCATGGCATAGCCTATTTGCGACGCAAATTTTTATACGCCCTAGCCCATCAGAGCTCGATATTCATGATCCTTCATTTAATATACTTTCCGTAATTGACTTCCAGGCTTGTCCTGATACGGATGGAACGAAAAACGAGACTTTTATTATTCTCAACATGACTAAGCGCCTTGTTTTAATAGGATCTACTTCGTATGCTGGGGAAATTAAAAAGTCAATGTTCTCTGTAATGAATTATCTTTTACCGCTTAAAGGAATCTTTCCGATGCATTGTTCTGCGAACATCGGTCGAGACGGACGGACAGCTCTCTTCTTTGGGTTATCAGGTACTGGAAAAACGACACTTTCGGCGGATCCTGAGAGACGCCTAATAGGAGATGACGAACATGGGTGGTCTGAACATGGTGTCTTTAACTTTGAGGGAGGATGTTACGCGAAATGTGTAAACTTAAGAAGATCTATGGAACCACAAATCTGGGATGCAATACGGTTTGGTTCAGTAATGGAGAACGTTATCTTAAATCATAGAAGAGAACCTGATTTTGATGATGGGACCTTGACAGAAAATACCAGGGTCGCATATCCCATTGAATTTATTCCGTCTGCAGTTGCCCCGAGTCTAGGAAATCATCCAGATGTGATAATCTTTCTGGCAGCAGACGCCTTCGGAGTACTCCCTCCGATTGGGAGATTGTCCAGAGAACAAGCAATGTATCACTTTATGTCTGGTTACACTAGCAAATTGGCTGGTACAGAGAGAGGCATCACTGAACCGCGAGAGACTTTTTCTCATTGTTTTGGCGCCCCCTTTATGATGCTTAATCCTAGGGAGTACGCAAATATGCTTGGAAAAAAAATAAGTGAACATAGATCAAAAGTTTATTTAATAAATACGGGGTGGGTAGGAGGCCCTTACGGGGTAGGACGAAGAATGAACCTTCAACATACCAGGTCAATGGTGAAAGCTGCACTTAACGGTGAGTTGGAGAAAGTTATTTACCGGAAACATGAAATATTTAATGTAGAAATTCCTACTTCATGTCCTGGAGTTCCGGACGCTATTCTAGATCCGATCAACACATGGTCTGATAAACGAAAGTATTTAGAATCAGCAAAAAGACTTGCCTCACTATTCGTTAGGAATTTCCAAAAATTTGAAAATGTGCCCGACGACATAGTAAAATCGGGACCTAAAACGCAGTAGATATAGAGGTAGCCCGGAGCAGATTCGAACTGCTGTCTTCAGGTTTCTTTTCTACTAGATCCAGAGCCTGAAATCCCTAGCCCCTAACTGAAGTTTGGCCGCTAGATTCGGCACACGTTTCTCACGTGCTCGACCGGGCTTCCGAGCTGTGCAGATACTTAAGCAGGGACTAATATTTGACTGTAACGTTCCGAAAGTTTGCCCAGTTTTTTGTGACTTTTGATTTGATTTATTGTCTAGATATAATTCATATTAGTTCAATGCATTCACTCTTGGGACGCGAAACCATTGAGTTGTTTAGAGCAGCGCATAGAAATCCGAATACTTGTTTCCTGATTAAGACTCTAAATACGCCAGCCACGGGTTGACCGGCTACGTTCTTTTCTCCGAATTCAGGTTAGTCTGCTATGTAATTTCTTCTATGTTGTCTAATACTACTACTTCTCCCGGCGCCCCTGTTACTTCGAATACTTTCGTTAAACTACTTTCATACCCGTCCTCCTTCAATTTCTCTCGTACAGGGTATGGATAGCAGCAGGCACCGTCCCCATGCAATTTTTCTAACTTGATTAGAAGAGCCGTTAATACAGTATCTCTTATGAATTCATTCATGTTCCCGTTGTTATACCTTATTGCCATATCTCGTATCCATGACATTTGGTACTTCATGAAATGCAGGCCGTTGACAGTTACCAATTCTGGCTCTTTTCCTGATTCCGTCTCCCCCAATTCATTTTCGTGCTTAAGTTATCATGGTTAGCTAAATAGTTTTCTATCGCGTTTCATGATTAGCATATTCATAGAACTAGTGTTCCCTCTTTTGCTAAGGTTTGTTGTTTCGTTTTCTCTATCTCTGTTGAGAGTTTGAATCCCTGAAACATTTGTTGGGCTGTTAGTATGCGTTTACGATATCTAATATGACAGCAAATGGTGGATACCTTCGACATAGTCGTTGTTACTCTAAAAGACGGTCAAATTGAGATCGCGTCGATATAGCCACGGATCCCCTGGCAAGAATTTGCCCTGTATTCGCCCGATTATATAATCATATGGTTTAACGATAATTCCCTGCCCGGAGTGAAGGCTGTTGTTGTGCCGAGTAGCGCTACTCTTTCTCGTAATGCCTTGTCCACATATTGACACACAGTGCTGCTCGCTACTGTCGCCCGCAAATAGGGAGGCGGCTGTGTACCCCGCTTACTTCACACCTAAAAGAATACACTGAAACAGAGCAAACTCCACGCGCCTTCGCCGGCCCTAGGATCCCCTGTTCCGAATATTAAGGAAGAAATTAGATAAACGAATCCAACGGTTCGGCAAGGCGGCTAACTAGAAGATTCTAATCCGTAACTCGTAAGGCCTTCTTACCATGAGAGCATTTTCCAGCAGAAAGCAAAGATAGTCGTGTTGGATCGGCAAGACAGACCGCCTAGCCGTTAAAACACTCTTGATAACGCTCAATGACATAGACAATTCGGCCGCATAAATCATAATTTGTTAAACCTTTTTTCTGTGAAGCACATCAAGCAAGGGTTTTCTGTAGTATTACCCCATTTAGTACCCTTCTAATGATACCTGTATCTTTTTCAGTAACTAAAATGTTATCAGGATCCAGAAATGCCATATCAGTAGGGTATGTTAATCCTTTAAGAACCAACTCTGGCTTCAGAGTATGATCTTTTATTATGGGTCCTTCAGAAAAAGGGGGGCGCTTTCAGGATACTTTCTTGAAGAGCATTAGCATTTTTTATCTCTTGCAATGAATACGGCACACCTGACATTAACACAATGGAAATAAAAGCTGCAGCCAGTACTATACTTAGAACAACATATTTTTTTAACATGGGATAGTTGACAGTATGATGTACTTGTAAACAAGATCGCCTGTCACTCTAGCAACGAATTAACTTCGTTCAGTTCCAAAGCATAGTCGTAGGACTGGTCATACGCTGTAAACAAATTTTATTCTGCAGGTACATGCCTAGATTTGAAGACTTCTAGTATTATGCTTACGAGACCCGTGACAATCAAAAATTATGATATAAATTTTGTTATCGTATGTTATTACTTCCCACCTAACGCTTCGAATATTTGGTCTAGTCACACCCTGATTTATTGTGTATTGAGCTATAAAAAAATCTATAATACTCGTCAACATAAAAGCTAGATTTGCGTATACGAAGACTACGGAGATGACACGACTCTCAAAGGAATGGGATTGGAGTACCACGGAGTTTTCTGAGATTATTTGTCTAAAGAAGTAGAAGTCTGGGTTTATGATTTTATTGAAATTTTAATTTTTAACTTGACTAATTTAATATGTGATTTAGAATTACATTTAGAGAATACTGAAAGATAATACAAGGTCTTGGCAAGACATTAGGCTTGCTGAAGGTGCAGAAATATTTCTGTAGCGACTATGAACACGGGCAGAACATCCACTTTGTTCCCATAAATTAAGAATTATGAATATTTCTGTCTCTCTCTGTATAATAGGATAATTTCTATCTGTAGCTGTCGTCGTAAATGTAATGGTCAGAGCGGTAAGCAAATTCGATTCAAGACACACAATTTTTCCACCCAGTCCCCTGCACTAACAGACGCTAAAATAGATTAAATGTCCAAACACATAAGAGGATAATCTACATCGTCGCATTTGTTGTCATCCTCAATCCCTTCTACTTCAGCAACTATAGGACAATATGATGCTGTGGTTATTGGTGCTGGTCATAACGATCTGACCTGTGCTTGTTACCTAGCTAAAGCGGGACTTAAGACGTTGATGTTAGAAGAATACCACTCAATAGGAGGCATGACAATAACCGATGAAATAACACTTCCAGGTTTCAAATCAGATATACACGCATTTGGGTACCAGCTTGCAAATTTATCTCCTGTACCTGATGAATTAGGACTTTAAATTTGGCTTTGAACTTATACGGCCTGAAATTTGCTATTCCCACGTTTTTCCTGATGGCGGATATATCTCATTGTATAGACAAGACCATGAAGAGCATTGAGAGGTATTCAAGAAAGGATGCTCTTACGTGGAAAAAATTGTATGAGCAATATACTGAAGCTAAAGATTCCTTAGTTTCTTCAATCAATAACCCACCTCTCCCTTTATCATCTCTCCTAAATGGTATAAAAAGAACAAGAAAGAGCTGTTGGAGTGAGGCTTGAAAACGGAAAAATGATTGAAGTAAAGAGAGTTGTCGCATCAAGTACAGACCCATCAACATTAATTCTGAATTTAATAGGAGAAGAGTATGTAGAAGAAAGGGTAGCTAGAAGGGTCAAAAAGATGGAATGGGGAGATGCAATAATGGCAGTCTATCTTGCCTTAGACGAGCGAGCTCAGTACTATGCAGGAACAGAAGTGATTCAATCTGCTCAGATTCATTTATCAGAGCCGACCCTTGATTATTTTTCAAAGATTTACTATGAGTGTAGGGGTGGTAAACTACCTTCAAAGCCTCTACCTATAATAAGCAATGACTCTGTTTGCGATCCGAGCAGAGTACCGATGGGAAAGCATTTAATCAAATTTCTGATATTAAATGTCCCTTATAAGATCAAGAATGATATTACTGCTAGTACTGCTAAGGCAAATAGTAACAGGATAGATTGAAACTATGTCAAGGAAGAATATCACATTATCGACATAATAGCTAAAAAGTATATTCCAAATTTGAAAAAGGCGATACTAAAGAGAGTAATACTATCTCCTGTCGACTTTGAATCAAGGCCTACCACGTCAAAATATGGTACACTCTCATGTGGAGCAGTATTACCTTATCAAAAATCCTCCATGAGGCCTATCCCAGAATGAGCTAATTATAGAGTCTCAGCTATATCTAATATCTACTTATGCGGTTCAGGCAATCATCCAGGACCAGGGGTATCAATGGCCGCCGGTCGCAATGCAGCTCAGGTGATATTTGCTGATCTTAAGTTAGACTTTAATTGCTAGAGATCCACATCTCTAATTGAAGCAGTCTAAGTGATGATGAATTAGGCAAGACGATAAAACATAATGCTAGAGGTCTTCTAGTATTATTTAAAATATTTGCTAACGGAAAGTTTATACTACTTTTCCCCAAGAAACTATCAAGAACTGGAAATAAGAACATCTTCAACGTGTTTACCAAAAATCTTGATTAAAGATCTTGAGAATGATTCAGCAAACAACTAGGATTTGTCTCTCTGTATTAGTTCTACAACGACCAATAACGAAGCTTGGCGAGAGCCAATTTGCAGAATGGTATCATTATCAATTAAAAAAGCGGACACTCTTCTACAACGGTAAAGATGTCTCGGATTGAGTCTCTGAACCAATTTACATACAACAATATGACTCTATCTTTACCCAGCGTCTCCAAATGGTTAGTTTGCTATAGCCGTATTTTCTGAAACAGAGGCCCAGAATATAAAAGCACGATGCGTACATTGTTATGTCGGCTGATCTTCCAGACAGCCCACTAACCTGTAGAACATAGGAGAGCATACTCGCAACATAGCTCTACACATGCGTGTAGTACGCTAATAGCATGACATCTATGTTCTAATGTAAATTTAGATGTAAGCAAAAAGCTCATCATCTTTTCTTTTCAAAGATACGATTTGATTTAATACATCCTTTTCTTCTTCATTTAGCTTGTGCATAAACCGTTCAATCAATATCTTTGCCTGTCTACTATTCAAGTCGGTATAGAAGATATCTCCTTCGTTAATGTGCCTTCCGATAGTTGGACCGCGTATAGATATGGCGACCTGCATACCCTTAGCTGCCTCCTCCATATTCTTTCCGCTTTCCTGAATCTGATGTATAATTCCTATTTTTTTACCTTCTTCATTTAGTACTGGAACTTTCTGCCGTAACCTCCCCACCAAGATCTCTGCTCCTAAGACTGCAGGATCGTTACGTCTGAACACAAAGTTCTTCAAGAACTGAAATTTGCACACAGGCGGTATCTCGTTAAAGAGGATCGCATCTTGATGCTCCTTTTGGTATGCTGTCCAATCGAAATAGGTTCTAACAAGGTTATAGATAATTTTCTCGTCAAAAATCATTACTTGGCGCTCTTGCGCCTCTCTACGAGCATCGTCTAGAATTCTGACATTAAAACCCAGGATTACCCCCAGATATCTGTCCTTCTCCCTAACTGCTGAGGCTTCAATCACGTCTCTCCTTGTGATGTGGCCAATATCTGCTGTCCTAATGGGAATTTTCTGTTTCATCAGAAGATCAGTAATAGCTTCTATCGAACCTATAGTATCGCATTTCAAGATAACTCCGTGGATATCTTTGTTCACAAATGCGTTTTTGACCTCTGCTTCGACAGCTGCTCGAAGCCTGTCTTCATCCTCCTTTTGATTTAATACGAATAATGGGCTTCCAGCCATGACTCCGGTTAGATCCGGCGATGTGATCTTGACACCCGCAGCAGATATTACCTCAGATACTCTCCTAAATTTGTCTCTAGGGTCTCTCATTTCATCAAGTGGCTTGGGAAGGAGAATCGCCTTTACTCGAGTCACTATTGCATTGCTTCTAGTTGCGACGACGATGGTGCTCCCTTGTCGCAATGTTCCGTCGAACAAGATTACGTTCGCTGATGGTCCTAGCCCCACTTCGTCGCCTACTTCCAAGACTATCCCTCTTCCTTCTTCTACATGTCTTTCCAATTTCCTACTCAGATACTGTTGGGTCAACCCAATAAGTACAGCGAGCAATTCAGGAATACCTACTCCTGTTTTCGCACTGACAGGTACGATTGCTACTTCTCTTGTGAAGCTCTTTATCCGCCAGAATGCTTCTGAGTGGTATCCCGACCTAGAGAGAGAACCAACAACATTGTAAATCATCTCGTCCAACGTAGATTGCACAGTCTGATCCTGATGGCTTACTGCCTTACTTATGGAATTTCCGCTAGGTTCCTTGCGCCATCCCGTAATAGTGTCTGTCTTATTAAGCGCAATAACGAAGGGAACTTTTCTTTTTTTCAGTATTTCGATGCTCTCTTCTGTTTGTGCCTCAAAGCCTTTGTTAGCATCTACCACAATTATTGCAATATCTGCGGCTGATCCTCCTCGTACTCG
>JBKPHJ010000238.1:0-3378 GCA_046729835.1 Thermoproteota archaeon | reverse complement strand
TGTCTTGTGCATTTTTCTTCGGTAATCCGATGATGTGATTAAAGCAGCAGTAGCCATTTGTTAAGATGTCCGCTGCTTTGTGTTCTTTAGTGTCCCATATCCAGAATGGTTTGTTCAGTATTCTGCTAGATAATAATGTTGTTTGTTGCTGCTTTTGACTATTATTATATGGTGCCACGATCTTCCTTAGTTCCTTGAATGTCAACCTCTTCATTAAAAGTAAGTCTGTAATTAGAATTAGCTTTTTCTGTTATTGTGGTTACAAATCTTTTGTCTTTCTTTTTTCGTCGTCAGTAAACTGTCTGTCAGGTGTGATGGGTTGTCCTAGAACATATCGCAACCAAATCCCTCATCGGAATAATGTGCTTCAATCTGAGTGTGACATGTATGACGGTATGACAGGTATTTTCTTGCCCCGGAAGAAATATTTTTTGTCAATTAATAATTAGAATATGTACTTGTTGAACCCTTGTTACTATTGTCATTACTGACGTCCTCACCTTTGTAACTTAGTTTTCTACAGCTCATCTATATCACCCCGTCATACCGTCACACCTGTCATACTCCTTTAGGCAGTAAATCTATATCGAGTCGTTTATTTCATCCTGCTAGAAAATAGAATTAGTTGTTGTCATTGACAGTTGTTTCTCGTGGCTATATTTTTCCTCATTTACAGCGACCGGTTTGTCAGAATGGGCTTTTTCCGTTGTCTTTGCTGCATTTGAAGTTACAAACCTTATAGCATCATCTACAACGGTAGCATTAGTAAGCAACTCTAGTCTCATCGCATAACATTCTTTTGCTAAAGCTAAAGCCTTTATCTTGTCACTCTTTACACTGTCATCTGTCTGGGACATGGCCCACGCTTCTTTTAGGATGTTATCCAATCCAACAAGACATTTCTCATACTCTTCTGGAAGTCTTTCATCTACATACCTGGCAATATTATTCTCTTTTGCCTGCTGCCTCATATAAGCAACATCTCTGCATAATATGGATGGATCTACCTATTTCCATCACTCTGGCTATCTCAGAATGCTTGGTGACTTAGTCCACCTCATTTTCATGTATGGGTTTTTAGTTTCGGGATATTCATGCTAACCTGTTAATGGAAGGTGTTGGAGTCACGACTAGATGTTATAGATTCCTTCTATCATTTCAGCGAATTTGTGTTGGATCTTTGTATCATGTTCTAATCTGTCTAAATACCCCCCGTGTCTATACACGGAATCTTCAATGTCTTCGACTAAAGGCCGTATGGCAATAATAAACTTCTGTTGGACCTTGATCTTCCAATCAGTTTTTATTTGGATTTCTGCTCCTACGGGCAGAGTTTCGAGAATTAGATGTCTAGATCGGTCATAATGATGATATTCCCATGCAACTACATTACCACTATCATCTGGATATTGTACTACTGGGCGTGGTAATGCAAGATGCACCAACTTGTGCCTAAACAATTTCATGACAAGATTACTCTGGGTCTCATTATATCCCATTATCTCCTGCATATATTTGATAGAATTTCCAGTAGTATCACTTTCTGGATCAGTACTATAAAGCTCTCCTAGCAAGTATATCATTGACATAGAATATAATATCGCAGGAAAGGTAACTGCTGCCTTAAGACAATGATCTACGTCCTTCTTGAGAGAATCGACCCTTTCCTTAATAAAGTATCTGGCAAATCTTTTGAGTTCATTTTGGTCTCGAAATCGATCAGATATTGACAAACTCACATCTTATACATTATTTGTGCTTTATGACCATTTTGGTCTCGATGTGATTAAGCTCATGCAGGCTCAGCAGGTTAATTGTTCAAGTGTGTTCTAATATAACGTACCTCTAGAATAACTCATAGCCCGAGCAAAATGATTTAATAGCCTCACCCGACTTTCTGCTAAGTTGACTCGTCACTATTCCGTTGTGATTGAGGATTGTTGTCACTCTCATCATTGAACTCTAGTTCGCTTTCTGTGTGGGGCATGATTTCATTCTTTGCACTGTCAGGGGAACAATTTACCGGTAAAACTGTAAAAAGAAGGAAAGAGATAGCTAAAACTCGACTATTTCAGTTATCTGTCCACTTACTGCGTTGTCTGCTATCTTGAACGGTTCACAGAATGCCTTAGTGCTTGCGTCCGATGTGTCTTTGATCACACAGACCATTCCATCACCGTTGTCGTTTATTCCCAATGCTGCTAGGTCTAGATTGAAGCTATGGTTATCTGCGTCTTCTAGCCCGTCAAAGTCCTGACTCTTTATGTCGTCGATTGCATCGTCTATTGTGCTGCTGCCTGTATTGCCATTGTCGTATTCCTTGGTGCTATCTACTTCTATAATTCTGTCAAATGCTGCATCCACTCTGTCATCTACCATTCCGAACTCTTGACATTCTACCCAGTCATTGTTTATGTTGAGCAGACATACCATTGCGTCACCGTTGTCTTTAATACTAAGACCTATGATGTCAACATTCGGTACTGCACTTCTGTCGCTCTTGACTGTTCTTTCGATCACTTGGATGTTATTGATGTTCTTTATGATGACTGTGCTGCTACTACTGCTACTACTGCTACTACTACTACTACTACTGCCTCCATTGTTATCATTGTCGTCATCATCATCGTCTCCATTTCCATTCCCCGGGCTAGGTATTGGACAAAGACCATTGATTGGATCTCTTCCATCCATACACCCATTCTCTGGATCAGGCGGACTCCCTGGGCAACCTAAAGCCTGACAGTAATTATCTCCTGGTTCAGGGGCAGAAGCGTCCGCACAATCTCTCCAGTCTACTTCTTGCGTTCCATCATTACATGGATACAAGCCTGTTAGTTCGTCATAGTCTCTTCTGTCATGACATGCGCCATTAAAACCAGGGCCTGCTACGATATCGCAGTATGGTAATGGTTCACGGGAAGGGGACGGGGAGGGCTCTGGATCCAAAGGGGGTGCTGTCGCATCACCACAGTCTAATGGATCTTCTGCAGAACTTCCATCGTTGCATGGATATAGACCTGTTTCTTCATCATAGTCATATCTGTCATGACAACTTTGTACGTTTGTGTCTACTTGATCGCAATACGGTAATGGATCTCGTAGCGATGGATGATTAGGACAGTCGCTCATGTCTTCTGCACATTCACATTCTTCTCCTCCTTGACCTGCTAAGCAGACATTGCCGTCATCTGTTACACAGTCTTGGAATGTACCATCACATAACGGTAGTTCTGGTTCTTCCTCTGGTATTGGTAATGCTGGCAATGGTTCTGGTTCTGGTTCTGGTTCTGGTTCTGGCTCTGGCTCTGGCTCAGGTTTAGGTTCCGGTTCAGGCTCTTCGTTCTCCGCTCCTCCTGCGTCTCCTGTATCTACATC
>JBKPHJ010000237.1:0-3482 GCA_046729835.1 Thermoproteota archaeon | reverse complement strand
ATTCTAAAGAGTGCAGAATCAATCTTGTTTATATAAAAAACACGGCTCAGTCTGAGCAAATAGTACTCTGCTTTTAACAATATAGCCTTATCATTCTGTGAAACATCAGTGCGTGTAGCAAAGGTCGAAAGTAACTTCCTTTGCTCCTCTACATCTACCCCAACCTTAGAAAAAAATTCTTCTGACAAAGGTTATCAGTTATGAATAAGATGATTCAACTATATACCTTCTTAGACGTAAGATGGTGTTAATGATTTTAAAGAATTAGCTCAAAAGTGATGCCCTCTTCTTGATTGTAAGCAAATGACTAGAAAGAGATTACAGTATACCCCAGATGATCCAGATAAATTTACTCTGCAAGAAATGACAGAAGAAATCTGTGTAAGAGCTCAGGAGGTGGACTGGAATAATAAACCTGATAGTTCTCTCTGTACGGGTGAAAAAGGAAGAGGAGGATCAGTGTTCTGTGATGAATATGCTCAATTGACTGGGAGCAGGATAGCATATGGTGGTTGTTACGACAGGAATGATAATCCACGCAGCTACTGTGACAATTATGCAATACTCTTTTATATTACTCCTAGAGAGCCATTCTGTCTTGACTTGGATTGCATTGGCTTGGTGTCTTATCTCTTTGCTGGTCGGGTATTGGCTAGTAAAACCTTTCTTACTTTAAGGATTTACGCAATTTATCCCCTAGATAGAATTAGTGTGTCGTCAATCTGAAAGAGATCTGACGACACTTCGGGGTATTAGTCCCACGAGCGATAAATAATACCAGTGTCGTAATAAGAAATATGACGAATCAAAAAGTTGCGATTGTGACTGGCGGTAACTCTGGTATTGGACGAGCAACTGCGCTTGCGCTTGAAGAGGTGGTTAATAAAGTAACAGTAGCCGCGCGCCGAGATAAATAAGGAGAATAAACTGTTCGTCTAATAAAATAAGCTGCAAGCGACGGTATCTTTGTCAAGACAGATGTTGCAAACGAAAATGATGTTAGATCGCTTGTAGAGAAAACAGTCAAAACGTACGGTAAGCTTGACTATGCATTCAATAATGCCGGAGTAGAAGAAATTATGACCCCACTAGTAGAACAGACATCAGAAAAGTTCGATCAGATTATGAATACAAATGTCAGGGGCGTATGGTTCTCTATGAAATATGAAATACCAGAGATGATTAAAAATGGCGGCGGAGCAATAGTAAATAATTCCTCCGTAGCCGGCATAATGGGATTTCCACAAATGGCGATCTATATCGCAAGCAAACATGCCGTTCTTGGACTGACTAAATCAGCTGCTCTAGAATATGCCAAATCTGGGATCAGAATAAATGCTATCGCTCCAGGAGGGGTGCAAACTGAAATGGCTAACAGAGTAACGGAAGCCAATCCCCAATTTCTCGAAACATTGACGTCAATGCATCCAATTGCTCGTATAGCAAATCCAGAAGAGATCGCAAATGCAGTAGTATGGTTATTGTCTGACAAAGCATCTTTTGTCTTAGGTCATACATTTTTAGTCGATGGGGGAGTAGTAAGCAGATGAGACCGACTTGCTTTTGAGTACAATAAGATGATAATTTGAATGCACAGAATCTCTGATATGAAAACATTAACAGAGACTCAAACGCTAGCTCGTATTCTCAGATATATCTCTGAGAGGAAAAATGAAGATCAGATTGCAGAAAGATTTGACCGGGATACGCAGCTAGTCAAAACTTGGCTAAATACTTTGAAGCAAACACATTTTGTCACCACAAATTATTTTGACGAGTTAGTCATAACATCGGATGGTAAGAACCATCTTGAGAAATATGATTCGTACTCAGGTCGCTCCATCTCACCAAGAGATGCTCTAAAATCAGGGTAGTTCGATCAGATGGAGATTCGTATTTATATACATTTAGATATCGAATTAGCTACATTTTGCTTGCGCATGGAGCACCTATCGCAGAAGTGGACTTCGCAAAAATGGGGAGAATAACAATTAGTATATGATAGATTATCAGAATATGATGAAAAAGTAGCGATCTTTATGACAGGCTATGTAGATATTATCAATGAATTAAAACAGCTTGAATTAAAATGAATAACATAAAGGATACAAGAAATGTATGTAACAGTATATTTACTAGATTTGTTCATTTAATATCTTATGGCTATGGATTTTGATAGACTTTGCAAAGACTTCCTTGGTCTGGAGTCCAAGATAAGGTTCGCTGGTGTGTGTGATGATTCCGGTGAGATAAAATCTGGCGGACAGCGTGAGGGAATACTAGATCTTCTATCTCCAGAGGAAACGAAAAGATCAAATTTGCAGGCCATAGCCAGATGGGCTTTAAGGAGCTCTCTCTCATCAAAAGTCGGTAAAGGAAGATATGCGATGGCAGAATACGAGAAAATCAAAAGGATAAAATTTCCGTTGGAACAAAGCCATCTGCTCTTAGTTACTACCGAGGTAGATGTAGATCACGACAAGATAATAAGAGATATTCTGCCTATGCTTACATGAAGAAGAATTCTGATTTCGCATCTTTTAAAACGGATTAAATGACTTGATCAAGAATTATACGATTTTGTTATTTGATTCAATACATTACATTATTGAATACTCAAAGAAATACAATGTTCCAATAAGAAATCGAGAACAACTTGTTATTATGTCGAAACGAATTCATAAACTGATGGGTGAAATCAAACCGTCAGCATCCGACGAAAGTTTACACGACGACGAATCCACCATTAGATCTTCTTTAATAATACATGCAGAATTCATATCCAACTTTTTCTTTCTGATATATTTTAAAGGAACACAGGTAATTAGAGAAACAATGCAGCTGACAACAGATAATTCTGCTGTTGTATCATATTAGCAAAAAGCAAATTCCGTAGAGCATGGTATTTTCCACGGATTATTGACACAAATAAAATTATTTTGTTATCGAAAATTAATGAAATAGTTGTCGTCAGGCTATATGGTTCGTTATTCCCAAGAACCATCATGACAAAGACGCTTGGTTGTCAAAAAGAAGTATTCAATAAACAAGAGGCCCTATCACGGTTCAAAGCATCTAACTATCAAGACTGTAGAATCAATGCATATCCATCTCATACCGAATACGCGGATATCAATCTAACCGAGTTTCATAATGATTGATTTAGATCTAAAATTCTTTGGCTATTCACAGGAAAAACTGGAGAAAATATTACGCATGACTTTGAATAAGATAAGTAATCTATTTCATGGGGCTCACCCAACAGTACTTTGGACGGCTAAGACAGTCAAAGCAAGAAAAACCTCAAGAATTATCGACACATCTATCATCAAAAAATCCATTGAGATGAATATTAGAATTAAATTTCTGATTTTTGGTCCAGGAAAGAATTCTAAAGAATATAAAACTCACAGATTAGCTGTAAAAAAGTTGATTGAAAATGTCATTCATCAAAAAGCCGATTTTCCAGAGGATCTAAATAT
>JBKPHJ010000236.1:0-13656 GCA_046729835.1 Thermoproteota archaeon | reverse complement strand
CGAATACGAACAAGGAAGCGCGGGTACTAATCAATAGACGAATAGCTCTTTAGGATTTAACAAGTAGGCGGCTGATGTCAGCCAAAACCCCCATTATTTTTTATTACAACGAGGCTGCGTTGATTAGCTTGTATTCTTTCTTTGAATCTAAAATTCTTTTATTCTATATTGCGCACAAGTTCTACATCTCTTTTTTTTAAATTTTTAATAGTCAATTAAGCGTACGTGAAGGTTCAGTTCAATTAACTTGCCGGTGAGTTTGTTGATGGAGTGTTATTCACTGTCTGGTTCTAAATGTAATGCATATCGGCCAAAGTTGAGGAGAAACCGCAATCGGGACACATTTCTCTAATTCTGATCACTATAGCATCTTGTTGACTATGTTTGAGCTATTTTAATTTAATCCAGCATCTCATATCATAAAATATTCGAAATATCTAAGTAGGATTCAAACTCTTTAAATATAATATTTGACGAGGTACAGTATGCCATCAAGCGAAATTCCGACATGCAAAGAATGTGGTGCTGTTTTCAGTACGATAGATGATCTTAATGAGCATCGAAAAGCCGAAGAAGAAGAAAAGCAACTGCGTCATATGGGTTTTGCAGATGGTTAGTTTATATCGGCAAATTCGATATAAAATCTAATTTCATCCAGAATTTGCAAAATGCTATTTTATAGTTTGTCAAGCTAGCTTAATTAGAATGGGAGAACTAACTGAAAAACTAAAGAGTACTTTATGGAATGCTAAAGAAACTATACTTGGCACGGGCGATAAGTTTAAGAAATGATGGTTTATAAATAAAATTAGATAAAATATTTTCTAAGAATTTACATAATTCATTGGGTATTTTTCATTTCTTAAAAGTTTTTTATAATGGGCACCGTTACCGGTTAACTTAGCGGATATGCCATCTAAATAGTTTATTGATTATAATATTAGCACAATCTATGAATCAACAAAAATTAAAGCAAGAAATGACTGTTTCTCAAATTCTACGTTTATATGGAAAACAATTTACCCAGATAAGAGAACAATCATGTCGTATTATGGTTGGAACGGTAAAGACGGCCCTGCTGTAGCAACAAGATTATTGACCACATTAGTTGCATTGAGAAATGAGGATATCAACAAAGAATCAGTGATACATTTCAATGACTCTGGTTCAACATTTGATGAAATAGCCGATTATCTGGACCGAAATTATGAGTTGGCAAATAGCAAGAGCTAACAGCTTTGAAATTACTTATTATAATTACAACTACACCAGTGGGTTCTACCGGAACATTTGTTAACATAATGTCAGTTGGAAACATTTTGCATTCGTTCGACCATTTTCCGCTGCTGATGAAGAGTTAAAAGAGACTGCAATTTTTTCATTTGTATCCAACATTGTGATCAACAAGAGACGAGATCAAAACTATCCCAAATGAAACGCTGAATTACTAAATCCAAACCAATTTACTATGTCTTTTATATCCAATGTTGTAATCAACAAGAGATGTGATGGAAGAATTTATTGCATGGGCTGACATCATTGGTACCATTGCTGGCGTGTTAGTTTTATCATCATTCATCCCTCAATTGCGGAAACAGGCAAAGAATACACAGTAGATATTACTGACATCGGTAGAACGGGAGATGGCATTGCAAGAGTACAAGGCTTTATAATTTTTGTAAAAAACGCAAAAGCAGGGGACAAGAACATAAAGATTAAGGTTAACTCTGTAGGTGAAAGATTTGCTACTGCAGAAGTAGTAGTAGCAAGCTCAACAGATTCGACTTAAGTTTTTATTTATATTGCTAGACTGATCCAATTATCTAATTTTTCTATTCTCCCATTTTTTATTTCTGGTTTAAAAATTTAGTACATTTATTTAATCCAGCTTGACGGACAAATGGCTTGCATAATCTATATTAAGCTCATTCCACTTCTGCTTGAATTCCACGTTTCTTGCTTTTCTTTAAACAATATTCGAAAGATACCAAAGTTTTTATTATGGACGGTCTGATATAGTTCGATATGCAAGGCGTTCAAAAATTAAAATGTGCCACTTGTGGTACGATGTTTATGTCTGAAATAGATACTGATACATGTCCGTCATGTTCAGAGCAAAGTCATAGCCATCGTGAATATGGAAGCGATAGTAGTATGGGCAGCTGCGGCTGCGGCCACTAAAATTTTTTATTGTTCATTTGAATGCAATTTAATCTCTAAATAGCGCATGTTGCATCAGTTAGGTATCAGACAAAAAAATTCTAGATAACTAAATTTTTTCTGTTAGTTATTTCTTACTAACTGAGTGCTATTACATATCACCAGTGCCATGCATGAACGAGCAAGTTAGCTATCTTATGTATTCTTCTCTATTTCTGTTGAGAGAGATTCTTGCTGTCTCTCTAGCTGTGTCTTGAAAAACTTTTGCCGCGATTGTTGCTGTTATTATTATGGCTGCTGTTGTTACTGTCGTTTGTAACACCATCAGATATTTCTTTAGCAATATAAAGATTTGGTCCGGGAGCGCCGATAGCAGTAAGCTGATAGCAAAAATCTTTATTGAGTGCACCGAACCAATCTGGAAGCTCTATCTCTGCTTCACCCTTGTTGTCTAATACTACCACACCATCGTAAATGTTCTTCATATCTGGTGATTCTACAAAAGAATGGCTAAGATATTTGTTAGCCGGGTCAAGCGGATGATCTATTTTAAATTGTCCCCCTGGTTTCTGGAGAGGGCCGCGTATAAAGACTCTTCCGTCTAGCCACGCAGCATAGCCGAGGGAGCTCACTCCATGCACACCTATGCCGCCGTAGCTGTAGCCAAGCACACTATCGCCACTGCCGCCGCTAATGCCACGCACACCATCAGAGAGTGAGCTAAAGCCAAACACACCTATGCTTCGGGAGCTAAAGCCAGACACACCACTGTTTTGGTCGCCGAGGCCAAATACGCCGGGACCCGAGATGCTGGAGCCAGACACGCCGGCGCCGGTGAAGCTTAGACCATGCACACCTTCGCGGTCGTTGCTCCAGCCAAACACACCACGGCCAGACCTGCTCCGGCCAAACACACCATCGCCGCCCTCGAGGCTGAAGCCATTCACACCAACGCCGCTGCCGCCGACGTTGACGCCGTGTACACCATCAAATCTGTCGCTTTCGCAAGTCACACCAAAGCCATTTTCTCTGTTGCTGCGGCCACGCACACCGTAGTGGTTTATGCCGTTGTCAATTCCTTCTACGAGTTGATTGAATATTTGCCCCCCATATCAGTACTCCTCCTCCCAACAAATACGATTTACGAGATGTACGTCTGACTGATGTATAAGATTCTCTTCACTTTGCATAAGCTTGGGTTATGGGAATGTAATTATTTAAGATGTTCCATAAGTGCCATTGTCACGTTTGCATAAGATGACTTCACTATTTCTATGCCAGCCAGAAATTCTTACCCAAAAGAAGATCAAATGTGTCCTAGTGTCCCTGGCTTAGAGCCACTATCTCTTCTATATACATACTATCTTCATATTGTACATATACATATTTAGTCTAGTTATTACGGGGATAGATAGTGCCTGACGATGTCTATCTGGTCCTGATTAGCTGACAATATAGAATATGTGCTGTTTATGCAGCATATATTCTATTTCATTGCGTTAACATATCGATCAGGGTTCTGCTTCTTAATAGGTGTGTGAAATACAGAAGCAGAGGTCTGTTTGCGTTATGCTAGTCATTTATTTATTAATCTAAGACAATAAGAGATTGTTTATGAGCTATAATTGTCGAAATAGCTCCTTAATCTTAATTTATATTAGTTATTATAATTTTTTACTATTAATAAATAAATTGATATAAATAAATGCATAACTAGTAGTTAGAAAGATTGACATTTTAGTATACAAGAATACTATTTATAGTGTCTGATACAATCTAAACAATGTGAATCATTAGTTATCGGTTGTAGATCCGTACTATGATATCATAAATATGAAGATCTTGCTAATAGCCTCAGCTTGATTCCTGAGATTGTTATAGAGAATAATGGATGAAAAGCACTTAATCTTTATTTATATGAATTAATAGAAAGGTCTACTTTTGATATATTGAAAGAGGGCATCTCTCGTTCTTACTTTTTTTCTATTTTTTCTCATACATCATATCCTTAACGTTGTCTATTATTTAACTAATAGGATTCAACAACTTACATATGATGCTGTTAACTTAAGGCATAAGGAGAAAAAGCAAATAGTGATGGTGGTATGAGCCCCTACGAAATCTTCAGGTACGATCTAGATGGTTAATTTAGAACTAACAATAACACCTAACATACCCATTGTCATTGATGGGACAACCAATAAAGGATATACTTCATCTATCATTGCAAAATATACTGTGGCTGTAACGCTTGGCCATACAGGTTGTGGATTGGCTGACACTTCATTATATGTATGAGTAATTAAAGGATAGTATAGCATAAAGAATGTTAGTCCCAATATAATTCCTGATAGCATACTAATGATCTTTCTTCTTGTTTGTGAAAGTAATAATGGTGGTGACATTCCTGTCATTGTTAATGAAAGTAAAGCGTCAATCACTACGATAGGAATCACACTTAAAAAGTAAAATGGAATTGTAGATACTAAATTTTTATTTGGAAGCATTGTTGTAACCAAGTTGATAATAATAAATATTATACCTACAATAGATAGTACACCAAACCTTTTTGTTATTCTCAATGAAGTAAATAATATAAAAGATACAAGAAATGGAAAAGCTAATGTCGCAATTAATGCAGCTAATACAGGATTGGAATTAAATTTGAAGAAATCAGTATCCGAAAATGGAAGAGAAACCATATGAATTATGCCAGAAACTGTAATCCAGACCGCCGTTATTGCGATTACTATATACAGAGGAGATCTATTCTCATTTCTTGTGATTTTATTAGAGTTATTACGATTTCGTATAACTGCGTGACTTCTATCATTGTTACTAATTCCATAATTATATATTCTTATGCTGCTTGAAATAAGTCCAAGGAAAGCTCCAATGCTACACAAAGCCATACCTATTGTAAGTACTACATGGGGAGGACTCAATAAACCATCAAGACCAAAAGCTGAATGCCAAGCAAAATCCAAAGGACCTGCTGAAACCAACATAATAATCCCTGTAAGTATTAGTTGTACATAGATTGGCATAGATTTTTTATTTTTAATATTAGATATTTTGTTACTATTATATCGATGATACCGACACGCTATCAACGATCCAAATAAGGCTAATACTACACCTGAGTATAGTCCAGTATGAGGAGGAGAGAAAAATGTTTCGGGTCTATTTAAAAGATGATTCATAATATCCCAGCTGCCTGAACTTGCGGTCAATAAAATGCCCAAACTTATAATGATTAGAGGAATAGCAGGATCTGTTTTAATTCTATTTTTAAGATGGCTAATCGAGAAAAATACAAAAGTATTATTACCATCACTGTGAAATAAAGACCTAAATGAGTTAGCCATTGTATCTATTACTATTCATAAATTTGCTCTACTTATATTCATCTATTTCGAATCGTTTGGTTTGGATCTCCAGACTCATATCTCAAAGTAATCCGATGCCTATCCGGATGTCAGGGCGCGGCCGCGGGACTCCGGACAGTTTTCAGATCTGATCCGACAAGAAGGTTGATCTTTGGCGTCAAGAAAGATGCAGTCTCCAGCTTGGGTTTAACCTGAAATGATCTGAGACTGTATAGCGATGATCAGCATCCAATAATATCATATTGACCTAAACTTACTAGAAAATTCTGATACAAAAGGAATACAAAAAAATATATTAGTAATATCGTGATTCGCAGCAACGATCACGATAGTATTACAATATAGGTTGGGGTTGAATAATTATTCCGTATCATCATCAGTAAATCTAAATTTTGTGGTGTCAACTAAAATAAAGATAAGGAAAAGCCACTACCATTAACTTCATAAGTTAGGCACAGTATATAAAAAATACTAAAATTATTATTAATATCTAGTCTGAACTATTATTTCACTGTTGTTATCAATTCTACGTACACTGTTCAACATCTGTCCATCATCTCAACCCATCAATCTCGATTACTCTTGACAAGCATCACATTTTTGGAATACAATCATTCATATGTAAGGATTATCTGGTCTTGTTTCTGCAATTGCAACAGCAAGCCGAAGTTGTTAATCTATATTGGTTTATAGATGGGTCATTGTCTTTTTATCAGCTAAACATGAAAGGAGTACGTATTAAATACCATTTAGCGTTCGTATATTAGAGACATTTGGATACTGAAGATAACCATTCAAAGGAACCTAGAACAGCAAAGCCATCAGATCAGCAACAGACAGTACTAAACCTCTATAACTCTGGAATAACCCAGAGGTAATTGCATTACAATTAGACATAACCGAGAGAGAAGTTGTTAGTATCATAAGAAAAGTACTATTGGATAACAAAAGAAAGGAGCAATCTATCAGACAGGTTTCTAATTCATCTTCTTTAGGAATGTTTTATCTTGATGCTGTAGTAGATATTGAGGCAGCGATTAAGGATGCTCAGAAAAGAATATGGGAAGCACTCAAATTAGAACCCAGGTTCAATATACCACTAGAACAAACACAAGGTTAAGGCAAAACTAGAGCGTGATACTAACGCAGAGAGATTTAGAGCGCTTGAAAAATTTTCTGATTCAAAGATTACACTGGCAATTTTACACGTAGATCTAGTCGGTTCGACAAAACTATTAATGACTTTACCGGCTGAGAAACTCGCGATTATAATTCAAGCGTTTACACAAGAAATGTCCCTACTAATATCTACATATGGAGGATATGTATTTAAGTACGTAGGAGATGCGTTATTAGCGTTCTTCTTTGTAAGTGATAATAATTTGTATTTGCCATGTAGTAATGCGGTCAATTGTGCTCGAACTATGATCAGGGTAATGCAAGAAGGCATCAATCCTATTCTGAATGAGTATGATTAGCCTGAAATGGGAGTCCGTGTTGGTATAGATGTAGGAGAAAACATCGTAGTACAGTATGGCTGGAGTACTAACTCTTATACAGTCGTTGGAGAAAATTCTAGAAACGAAATAGATAATCGTTATGATGAAAATGCTAAATCCTATATTGGTAATAAAGAAGTGATGATAACAACAAACGATAGCAACGACATCAAATCTAACCTTATCAATAGAAAACCTCATCTTGACATTCTGGGATATACAACTAGCATTGCAGCAAAAATGACAGGATTTACAGCAGCCAATCAAATCATAATTGGTCAATCTGTTTATGATATCTTAGATTCTGTTAATAAAAATAAATTCAAGAAGGTATATATAAGCAAAGATGATTGGAACTTCGTTAACCCGTCTACAGGGAACGTATTAATGGCGTTATGTAATCGTAGACCCCTAGGTATAACAAACATTTCACATATTGACACATCGTAGACTCCAAAATGGTCGTTCTATGAATCTTGTCGGATGACCAGTCTGTACCACTGTGTGTGGGAAGCAAAGTCTAGCCAAAATTTATAACCGGTATTAAGAAGATTATTGCCCTAAAACAGCCTTTCGTACAACTATTAAATATCTTGTTGAGCATGTTGTGTTACTATGCCATGCAGCTGTACCAAATGTAGCCATACGAGCCTTATCGAATGTGATACTGCATATTGCAATTGTTGCCGACCGAAGGATCACGACGCAAATGTGATATATACAGCCAACAGTCAGTAGATGCAAATGCAAAAGGAAAAATTAATAAACGATGATGACCAGTCCAAGTCATCGCGGCCGGAAATGTAAAAGATCTGCATATTAGCTAGTTTGGCCTCATGAATTTATACTCATGTATACACCCGTCACAAATTAAGATAATTTATAACTTAGTATCAAAACATTACCAAATCTGCATTAGGGAGTAGTAATAGCACAATCGATTGATCATCTTCTTTACATATTAACTGTCAGGCTACATATTTCGAGATGGTTCTCCTTTAAGAGACGCGTAAGCGGCATGTACTTTTGCAGCGCCAGCCATTGTGATGTATGACTTTTTATTATCTTCAGCTTGAGGATTTCCTTGAATCATCTTTTCTGATTTCTCTACTATCTTGGACCATCCTTCTCATGTACCAAGGTCAGAGATAAGATTGTCAAAAAACTATCCTCCTCTTTGATACTCATGCAAAGCTACTCCACATCATCAATATTTATACTTTAGATTCTTTGAAAATGTCATCTTATATAGTTATTAGTGGAATTTTGACATTCTATCGTTTCTTTTAGATAGTACGTAGAAGAACTGGATAAAATCTTTATTATGTTCTTTCTAAATGAGTGATACTACTTTCGATCTATTGATACTAATAATAATAATACTGAGAGCTTAATGCTTTATAAGTGGTTGTACGACGCAGAAGTTATTTCAGATTAGTTTTTTGTTTCAGATACGCTAGGTCTCATTGTCAAATAAGTATGTACGCCTAGTATTGACGTGATGTCTATATATATACGAATGAACCCTATATATCAAATTAAATTTAGTAATAATCAAGACTAGCATTTCCAACCTAGTGGTTATAGGCTATGGTATGATTATTAGAACTATTGGAGGCTACAATCACACGGTTCAAAGTCAAATAAGACGGTCATGAAAACTTAATATCCGTTTCCGGGTAAGTAGGTATAGACGCCGTCCGTCAGCAGCGTGTTCGGAAGTCTTGGAAAGCAAGTATACTGCATTGAAGAAGTCTGTTTCATGTGAAACGGTGGGCTTGATAAAGGAACTAGGTAACGCCGACCCATCGTCTGTTAATAAACTTTCTCATATTGTAGCGTTCTTATATCGAATAACAAATAAAGACATTTCCACAGTATGAAAAAGCATATGAAGCTCTTCTTAAACTACACATGTGTCGGAGCTGTAGGGCCTGTCTTTCTGCTGAGTATTTTGGACCAGAAATGTAGAAGTTATTAGGATGTAATATCCCAGTGTATAATCAAAATCATATTACTGTCCCTATACTACTGGATAGACGACGGAAATGTAAGTTAAACGGTTGCTGATGTATTTGAAGTATATTTGTCTTTAATTCTTGATTCTCCTTTCTAATTCCATTGGTACCTCAGAAATGATAACGTGCTTGTCAAAAAATATTGCCTAATATCCCTCGATGAGGACGATTATAATTATGGAGTAGCAGTGGCAACAACCTCAGCACATGAAGTGGTAGAAGACAAAACAACTAAAGCTATTCATACAGATAACAATGGACGTGCAACTTTTACTGTGCAGCTAGGACCGAAATCTGATGTAGGCAGAGATGAAGCAACAGAGGCTTGTATCTTAGCACCATGTACTGTTCTATATCAAGTAACATAAGTTGTAGTCGACACAATCGATTCACCTTTCAATGACCTTTAATGCACCGGATACTAGACCTATTTCATTATTATTCGCTAACAGCAAGCGCCAAAGGAGTATATTCGTTTGGCCATTCAGTAGTAAGTTTCCTCCATGATTCACCCGAATCAGTTGAAATAAAGATACCATGATTGTTGACGGCATAAAACTCTCCTTGAACCTTTTGATTTGATGATAAGATCGACATAGTGGCTCCATTTGGTTCAGGAAGACCGTTTGAAACAACCTTCCATTTTTTGCCATCTTCACCATCTTTCCTGTATAGAAATGCTTCAGCACCGTTGGGAGAGAATGATTTAAAAGGGCCATCGGAGGCTGAGACAATCACAACATCAGGATTACCTGAATCAACTGCTAGCCCAACAAGGTAACTATGTTTCAATCCTTCCATGGGTCTAGTCCATGATTCTCCATAATCAAAACTTTCAAAGTACCCGTCGCCTGCAGAAGAGTAGAGGCGCTTGGGCGCTTTTGGATGAGTGGCCAAAGTATGTGTGTCATATGGGCCTTCTTTAACTCTGTCTATCCAAGTTTTACCTCCATCACGACTTTGTACTAGAGCTCCTGCTTCTATAGCGACAAAAAGATAATCCGGATTGGTCGCATCAGGTTCGATCCAACGAACATGATGGGTCCAGGGTCTAGGAGGGAAGCTCCAAGTTTTTGATGAAGGTAAATCATTTAATGCTTTCATTCTTTCCCAAGTATCCCCTCCATCATTTGAAGCATAGATTGCACTTGGCTCGGTTCCCGCATATACCTTGTTAAACCTATCCCCACTATTCAGAGAACTAACCGTAACGGACATGATTTGTGGGCTGGAAAAAGCATCTTTTCCAATATTACCCCAAGACTGGCCACGGTCATCGGTTTTCCACAGACCATTATCGAAAGTACCCCAATATGCGCGATCGGGGTTTTGAGGATCAAATGCTAAGCATGAAGGCTTGGCCCTTGGAGGATCTGACTTCCGACTACCTTTGGAAATCTCCCTAATCTTAAAATCATCCGAGGAATCCAGTACGACAACTGAATTCTGAATTCCAACCATAATGGTAGTCATTACCTATGTATTGCGAAGCAGTTTTTATAACTAATCATTCCATCTATAGATTATTGAAGCGACCAACGCACTGCTTGACAAAGGAAAAAGATGTCACGGGCCACATTACAGAACAATCTTCAATAAATGACTAATTCCGCAACAGACCAATGACAGATTCCTTATAAATTGGATTATGAAATCGGTTGCGGACAGTCCGCAAAAGCAGTTATTCGCTATTGTGAAGGACGATTTAAGGCCTGCTGATGATGTATCTTTCAGTACAAGTTATTTCCAATAGCCTCCTGCATAGTAACAGTCCAATCTATGAGTTTGTTAATGAAATAGGTGGAGACAAGGTTGATGTAACTACTCTTATCCCCATAGGGGTAGAACCTCACGAATACGAGCCGATTATACACCAGATCCAACAAGCTGAGAGTGCAGATATAGTATTCTTTAATGGTTTGAATTTTAAGGGTTCCTGGATAATCAGAATCAATAATGAGAATTTGGTGGATACAAAGTGAAAAAACTGAGAAACTACAAAACAAAAGTACAGCCGACTCTTTACAAGGAATAGCTCGGTCAACAAAAAAAGCTCAAGGGGGTCACTGCCAATAATGACACCCGCAATGACAGAATTCAGATGCCCAACCTGTGGTCATATGATGGGTGAAAAAGAACACAGAGAAGCGCATAATAAACTCAATAAAGACAAACGAGAGATTCGTGAAGAACTGACAAGCATGCATCAGGAAGAAATGCGGCGAAAGGAAGCAGAACATACTCGTTACGTTCAACAGCTGCTTGAAAAAAATGATCGAGAACGTCAACGCATGGTCGATCAAGAAGTTCAGTTTCGAACAAACAATATACTTTCTGCGCAAGAAGAAAAATATCAACAAGAAATAAGAAGGAAAGATGAGGAAATAGAGGCCGTCAAATCACAATCGAGTTTACATATAGCCGAAAAGATCGAAGAGGCTGTGAAAAAGGAAAAACAAGAGAGAACCCAGGCTCAGTTACTCCTTAGTCGTGTACAAGGAGACGCAGAGAAGATGCGGCAAACGATAGAAAATATCCCTCCGGAGTTTAGAGGTACTGCTGGAGAATTAGCGCTGCTCGAGGAACGACGTGCGGCTTTTCCTCACGATGACTTAATGCCGAAGATAGTTGGTGTCGAAATGCCTGACGTAGTACAAACGATCGTAACTGAAAGCGGAGAAAGAATTCGCACTCCGATTCTTTGGGATAACAAAACAGGGAAAGATGTATTGCCAAAAGATATAGTAAAAGCCAAGAGATACAAGGAAAAGTATGATACAGACCACTGCATTATCGTTACTTCAAAAGGCATTACAGCAAGGGATTCAAAGAGCTATAGAATAAGCATAATAGGAAAAAGAGAGAATGTGCTACTGATTCATCCAAAAATAGTTGGCTTAGTAGGAGAACTGACGCGTAGCTTTATAATTGAAAAGACACAAGCGGTGAAAAATAGCAATGGAAGAGATTCTAAGGAAAAGAAGTTGTATGACTACATAACTAGCTCTACACGATTCAGAAAAATGCGAGACAAAATAGAAAAAAAGCTCAAACTTGATGAATTGCAAAGAAAGGAGGAAGCTTACGTCAAAAAGACATGGATTGAAAGGAATGAGCTAATTCAAGGCTGGTATGACCTTGACAAAGAAGATCAAAAAAGGCTCAGCGCGATTACTCAGACAGACCAGAATGAGGAATAAAAGGGATGCTTAAAGGAAGGAAAAAGGGATAGATGGAACCTCACCATCTCCCACCTAGGAAATCGGAGATAAGTTTGTACGTGAAGCTAATTTTATTCTTTAACTATATACATTATTAAACCAAATGTGTACATTGCAATACTGGGGTTTCCACTTGCAGATGGTGGACAAGAGGAAAAGTCCCGTTTTTGCTGAAAATATCGCATATCCTGGTGATACTTCGGTTAAACCATAACTGAGAAGTAACTCTCTCTAATACAATTTTCTCCAGAAAATCAGAAAGACTTGCTTGTTTGCCATTTCTTACATATGTATCCAAACTCCTGCTCTTCATATCCTCTACATTAGAAAGACCTATGTCTTTCCATTTTACTTCTTCTAGACCTAACAGTTGCCTAAAGATATTTACTGTGCCTGGACCAAAACCTGCGTAATGATTGTTCGCGGCAACAATTGCAAGTTTAACATTAAATAGATTGCCTTCATTAGTTTCGTCCTTGAAATTACGTGCTGGCTAGAGTTCTATTACTCATGTACTTTGTTTCATACACTTAGGCTTGAAGAATAATCCAAGAATTAAATTCACAACAATCAGCTTAGATCGATTATTTCCACTCCCAAACCTTCGATAGGATCGTTCAAAGCAGTTAGACAATACCCAGAATTCTTTAATAGTACAAATTCAATTTCGACACAGGCACGACCCCGATCCTATGAAATAAAAGTACCGATGTTTATAGATGAAAGATATCCTCGATCAATATCCTGATTTGATGTCATCTCACTGCTAAACATTTACTTTTCTTAAATATGATTTAGCATTTTCTAATGTACGTGCTTCCTTTTCTGATAGCTTAATCCCAATCATTTCCTTGAATTCTAATGCATTAATGACAGCTTTGCCTTCATAATGATTGTTAAAGTATACCCTAAGAACTTTGGTATGTTCCTTTATCTTGTCTATTTTTTCAACCCAAGGTTCTAGCTCTTCCTTGCTGTAAAGATAATTATACCAATAATGACCTTTAATATTTCTTCCATGAAACCTGACAAAAGAATGATCTGCAGTAGTTATCGTAGTTTCAGATAGAAATTCAAGATTTTCTTGCGCTGGTGAATCTGTTATTACTGCAGCAATATTATAATGTCTTAGTAATTCCCATGGACCTTCTGTCTTCCATGATGGATGTCTGAATTCAAGTGCATATTGATAATTATCGCTAGTACCACCTTCGTACTCATGGACACTCTCGCTATTCCTACTAGGAAAAGTTGATACTTTATCCAAGAATGATTCTACATTCTTAAATTCATTAACGGTAAAGCTTGGCGGTAGTTGTATTAATATTGTCCCTAGTTTGTTGCTGTTCCTTAACGGCGAGATCTTTTC
>JBKPHJ010000235.1:0-4378 GCA_046729835.1 Thermoproteota archaeon | reverse complement strand
ATCCAATACTAACGTTGTCGCCGATTTCGGTATCACTACCAACATATGAAAAATGCCAAATCTTGACATTTCTGCCGATTCTTGCGGTTGGTGACACATATTTGATTATCTCACTTTGGTTCATAAATATCCAGTATGATTCTCAAGTCCTATATAATTCTCTTTTTAAAGAACAAGTTCAGTCTATTAGGCACATCGCTTGCGATATGCTACCGGATTCTGTGAATGAACGTTCGTATCGACAGATCGAGTAGTTCAATACGTGGGTTCCTATATCGGAGGATACTCATAACAGGCTCTCAAGAAGATATCAGAGACTGACGAAAAAATGCTTAACACAAGCTTGATTCTAACAGTTTAGAACTTTGGCTCAGTGGCATTGGGAAAATGTACCGGATGAAGCACTATCGAATTTCTCTTGAGCGATGCTTACACTGATGTTAATAGTTCGGGATTGAGGTGTTGGGAAGGGGTGTGCGACCGTTCCATCGTAATACCGGCAACGGCTTCGATGAAAAATGGAGAGGTAATCTCAATTATTAATTTCAACATCACATATCACTTTGAGAGAATCGAAATCTGTTCAAGTGAAGGTCTATTCTCCTAGACGTCATATTTAACTTGCAGCCGATGATGATAAAATCTGCAAATGATATTCTCCCGACTCGATACATGTAAATTACCGGTCAGGAGTAACAGTAGGGCGCTGGATATTGAGTATACGATAAAGCACCTCCATTTGTTGAACTATCTGTTCAGTTATTTGATGGGTCCTGAAAACTAATGCCGCCATTACTAACAAAGAAAAACCTCATAAGCAGTAGCAAATCATATCCAAATAGTATAAATTCTTAATCGTGACAACATAGCGTTCTACGTTACAAGGTGCCGATCTATTTCATATTTAGTGTAAGAATCAATGTAAAAGACTAAAGACATAAAAGCTCAATAGATATGGATAAAAAAAATCTGGATATACTCTCGTTAGACTTTTAACATGTCCTGCTATTGGTAAGAAGCTTTAACAAACCCGCTGTCATCACCATCATTCTGCGACGCGAGTTCACGAAGGTCCCCACTTATCTTGTTGTCGGGTACTGCTGGTTCCGGTAGCATAACCATTGACATCTCAAGGGCGAATCTCTCCAAAAGCAGAACAGAAGTAAGATCGACGTTTAGCTTGTACATGTTGGTTTTGCCTATCCTTCTGCTATTGTAGACCAGTTGACTATTCTCCAGATCGGGCATTTCCCTGAAAATGGTTCTAAAAGAAAGCCCAGTCTTGCGAGCTATTTCACTTGCTGAGTAGTCGTACTCTTTGTGGTCCAAAAAGAAATCCAATATCTGAGCGGCGGCTCTTGAGCTAAATATTCTACTAAGTATACCATAAGGTTGACTGTCATCTCTACCAATCCTAGACTCATCTTCAGCCATGAATTTCATATACTCACCTGTCATATTTGTCTTTTTCTAAAGACAATTATGCAGAGCAAATGCCTTTAATTGCATTTCAAAAGGCAACTAAGTCAATAATTTTATATATAATATGTGTCAATCCTATTTGATTCATGAATTCTGAAGAACTGGCCGTTCTTAGGATATTGTTTAAACACAGGACAGCCATGAAGGTATCGATATTATTGGATGGGTTTCCAGACAGGTCTGTAAAAGCAGTGAATGAGGCCTTACTAAGTTTGTATGTAGCCGGTTTCATATTGTTCACAAATTTTCCCACTTGCTGGTCTGTTGGTATCAATAGCGACAAACGAAGAATAGTATTTGATATACTTAACAGGAATTGTATTTCGGCAGGTTCAAACGAACTCAGGAGAGAATTTGTCAATATTTCTGCGCATGCAACTGGCGAAATCTGTCGAAAGGAAGTCCGGATAGATGTACCCGCTAGGAGGAAAAATAAATTCGCGGAACCTTTGCAACATTGTACGGTTCTTGCTGCTTACACCCTTCTAATTTTATCGGCCACTACACTAGGCGTTGTCTTTTCCTCTAACGTAGAGACCTTACCCTCTGTTTCGAGTGGTATCTCTGAGGTTTTCAACACCGCGTCCTACAACAATGAAGGGCAGAAGTTCTCTACTGTTAGTTACCATCTCCCTGGATATTACACCTTAGAGACCGGATCTACTGATTATGAGATGATTGTATTAGATCATCCTTATGTTGCAATATTAGCACGCCAGTTCTCATATTGAGTAATCGAATAACGTAAGAAAGATATATTCCCGGCGCAGAAGTGTTATCACACAGAGACGTAGCATGGATGAGTGTAAATCATCTCTTACTAATTTCAGATATACTCTTCGCTCTTCGAGAGCCGGAATATGTATGTAGATAGTTCCTCAATCAATTAATAACGTACTAGCTTTCATTGAAGGCTTGATATTGCCAAATCAATGTTCATATCTTGACATAAATGTCAAGATATATATATAGGTGTGCATTATTTCCACTATGAATTTGCGTAGAAAAATTCTGATTTCCGTGCCTGTTGCATTGGTTATCGTTTCGCTAGCGATAGTTCTAAACGTATTTCCTATTTCCAAAAACCTAGTCGCACAAAATTCGTCAACAAGGGTACCGAATATTCAGAATAATGAAGTTCCTGGTCTGACCGATTCACAGGTCAAAGATGGTGATAAGAGTGTATCTTCAGCTTATTTGACAGGACAGGCTATTGACTCACAGTTACCACAAATCTTTAAGGAGACTGAGAATTCGGTAGTACAAATAACAAGTACAAGGCCCAATACTAATAGCTTGGTAATTATCAATGGAAAGCAGATCCCCCAAAATGACATTGCATTGGGATCGGGATTTGTCTATGATCAACAAGGACACATAGTCACCAATTATCATGTTGTAGCCGATTCCAACCAAGTCGATGTGACCTTTGTAGATGGAGACACTTTCCCAGCAAAGGTAATCGGAAAAGACCCATATTCTGATCTTGCTATCCTTCAGATCACGGACAATGGCTTCTCTCAGAAGAGCGTTTCTCCGCTTAAGGTTGCAAATTCTACGTCGTTGGAGGTCGGCGAACAGGTTATCGCCATTGGCAATCCGTTCGGACTTAGCGGTACATTGACTACGGGAGTCGTGAGTCAGGTGGGAAGACTATTGCCCAATGATATTACTGGCTATTCAATTGCAAATACGATCCAGACGGATGCTCCGATAAATCCGGGCAATTCTGGGGGCCCGCTGCTCAATATGAATGGGAAAGTGATTGGAATGAACACAGCTATTTTTTCGGCTACCGGGGCTTATTCAGGGGTTGGTTTTGCCATACCCTCAAATATGATACTCAAGGAAATTCCGGTCTTGATCGAGAAGGGATCTTATAGTCATCCATGGATAGGATTTACAGCTAGTGATATCTCACCTGAAATCGCCCAGAGCTTGGGGTTGCCTAGAAATTACAAGGGCGCAATGGTAGTATCTATTGTAGACCAAGGACCTGCTCAGAAGGCGGGATTGAGAGGTCAGCAGACCAATACTAATGTTCAGGGCGCTGAAAATATAAAATCAGGAGACATTATAACAAAGATTGATGGGCATCCAGTCAAAAGAATGGATGATGTTATCACATACCTTGAAGATTCCAAGTCAGTGGGGAACACAGTCAAACTTAGTTTAAACAGAGAGGGGAAGAACGTGGATATGACAGTTGTTCTTGAAGAGAGACCCTCAACGTCACCTCGTTTGTTATCTGTTTCAGAGGGAGAAAGTAAACCTCCTGCACCTGATAATCCATTTCCATTCAAGTTCCCAGAGATCCCTGGATTTCCATGGCCTTGGCATTAGGACACTTAAGTCTTGAAATGCGCAACGGAAAGCGCACCGATTGAGAAGTTAGGTGTCCAAACGGCCAGATCGCCTATCTTATGACTTTATATTTTATCCGTAAGATATACGAATCTTACAAGTTTCTTTCGTACCCATAGCCTTTTGGCACCAATGCTAAAGTTCCGTTTTTTATCATGCATTTATTTTGGAACCCATACGTATGATTATTCTAGTTCATTCCTTTAGATGGAGGTCTATTTCATTAGATATAAAATTATCACAATGAATCATATAACGACAAAACCCGTACCTTCCAGTTATAACAAGAATCAAAGCGCACATTACTAACAATCGGTTTTCTGTTTTGGAAACAATCTCTGGGTGCAAGAAGACCCATTTTGTCATAGTCGTATCCTTTGTAACAGTTATTGTATAGTCCATATGTAATTTGGCACAAAGACACACTCGCCGATTGACAAGGCAATTAATCATTTCGTGTTGGTGGTTAGAATTTCGGCGGTAATCCTACCACGTGATTGATTCACATATGAGGCCTTCGAGACGCCAAGAT
>JBKPHJ010000234.1:0-6109 GCA_046729835.1 Thermoproteota archaeon | reverse complement strand
ACTCTACTATGTTTGGTGATATGAGCAGGATCGAAGCCGCGAAGAAAGCTTTATGGAGTTTGTTATTGCTCAATAGAAAATATTTTCCGAACGATACCATCTATGTAGTGGGCTTTGGCTCGCTTGCTTCTCCTGTGAACATCTTTGATATCCCATATCTAAGGACTTTCGAGGCTGGGTCAGATTTTCTGCACTACACTAATTATCAGGCAGCATTCAGATTGTCGAAAAAAATACTTTACAAGGATGGTTCCGCTAACAAACGTATCATCCTGATTACTGATGGTCACCCTAGCGCCTGTTTTGTGGACGACTCTCGGGAGGTAGAAAAAATCTTGGAGACTAGACCTTATTCCCACTTTTACATGCCTGAAGATTCCACATTGAATCGTGTGAAAGACGAGTACGATATGAAACTTGATTGCTCCTCTGGAAATTTGGTCTACCTCTGTTACCGGTACAAACAAGTCGACCGGTACATTGCCGAACGAACTATAATCGAAGCGGGGAAGTGTCTGAAGAAAGGGATATACATAGACACTTTGATGATAAGCGAAGAAGATTCCCTCTTGAGCTTTGTCAATGAAATGGAGAGACGAGTGATGGGAAGGTCATATTACGTAAGACCTGAAGTGTTAGATAGAGCCCTTCTCACTGATTTCATACGTAACAAGAAAACAATGATACACGCATCGGGTTAAATGATATACCTTTTTATGTCAACGGAACAGAATTTAGAATATAAGTGTTCATAATTGAGCGTATCGACTGTTAGATATCTGGATTGGAATGGGGCGTTGCCTATCCTCAGAAAGGCCTATGATCTTGGATTATTCGCTATGATCATCGGACCAAAAGGAACCGGAAAAACGACGCTCGTTAGAACATTTGGATCTGAGATCGGGAAGAGCATATATCCTATTAATTTTAGCCTTAGAACTCGAGAATCCCATCTCGTTGGAACTAAGACCCTAGAAAACGGAGAAGTAGGGTTCGTCGACGGAATACTGCTAAAATCAATGAGGCAGGGCGGCCTCTTGTACCTAGACGAACTCAACGCTGCTGAGGCGGATGTGCTATTGAGACTGGATGAGGCATTGGATGATAGGAGGCAAGTCGTATTAAAGGAAGCTGAAGGTCAAACGATAACGGCAGCCGGAGGGTGGATGGCTATTGCAACGATCAATCCCCTGTCACATGTTGGAACCAAGGAGCTTCCACCTCAATTACTAAGTAGATTTCCAATACGTCTTCGGTTGGAATACCCTCCAGAGGAAGTGGAGCTTGACATAATACGAAGACATTCCTCTTTTAGGGATTCTGACTTAGATGAGATCAGGATGGGTGTGAAACTCGCCAATAAGCTTCGAGAGGCTGCAGCAGTTGAAGAGCTATATTATAGTCCTAGTTTGAGAGAGACTATTGCATTTTCCAAACTATTGGATGCAGGAACTACATCAAAGAGTGCTGCACAATTAGTCTTCGCAAACGTATACGGTCAATGGGGGGAGGTCGAGTACAGAAAGGTCATGGATATGATAACCTCAATTTTCGGGAACTAGATTTGTCGTCAGAGAGTTCAGTTCCATATGCTAAGGATTGCCGAGCATGAGCCTTCATCCAACGTTGGACGCTCTAACCGTCAGAGATGACGTACTTATAGAAATAGCCACCTTCTTATCTCGTAGATGGTCTGATAAGGCAAAGACACTTGTTACCTTCATTGAAGAGGCAAATCCAAAAACGAACCCTGAAAAGCGCCAAATTGGACTCCCTTCCTTAAGGGGCTATCCTGGAAACAGGTTTCAGAAGTACAGGCAGTGGCGTGTTTCATTATGGTATGAGTCGATGAGGATCAAATACTCAACCAAAGTACTCAGCTATGATCATGCTTACGGATTTATTTTTAATGCGCTTGAGAAAAAAAGGGTAGAATCTCTTGGACTTAACGAATGGAAAGGAATGCTTGACGAGATCATTTTCAATGAAGGAATCTCTTGGTTAAACAGACCTCTCTTAAATTCATTGTACGGTGTTCAGAAATTGTTAGAAGGTTTCAGTCAGTTGTTCTTGACGGGGTATATAAAAGGAGAGCTTTTTTCATCTGAACAGTATAAGGTTGGTAAAGCCGTCGAGCTAGCTTCATCAGTAGTGGAAGAAGCACTTACCTGCAACTATCAGACAAGATGGATCGAGGAGCAGGTTCCTAGAATCATCAAGATCCTAGAAATCGATCCGTTGGTTTTGGTCCCAATCTCAACTTTACACTCTAGATTTGGGATTTCTATGGCCGAATCTGATTTAGTAGGGCAGATCGAAAAGATTATCAAGAGAAGATCATCAGAGAAGAGCCCTGAAAGGAACGTCAAGGCCATTGTTCAGGGACCTGATGTTCTTACTGAGTATGAAACCCTGATTCAGGAGAGCAGAAGACATGAGAACAGTGGGTACGAAAATATAGGAAACATAGGGATTAGCATTCCTCAGCGTTTAGATGTCAACGAAAGCCAGGTGTACGACTTGGATCTCATTAACAAAATAAAGGCAAAATTCAGAGAATGGCGTACTGGATGGATTGAAAAGCACGATTACTTTGGCGAGGAATTCGACCCAGAATCCTTCATCGAATTCCTACCGAAACCGTTCATTAATGACGTCAAGCTAACCATAAAAGCTCGTGTGCTGATATTGTTGGACCATTCCAGTAGTGTTCAGGAGGTAGAGCTCAAGTACAAGCAGGCCACCAACGCCCTTTGCGAAGCACTCTCATTTTTGGCTGTAAGGTTTGCCGTATATGCTTTCAGTACTGAAGGCAAGCAAGTCAAGTGCTGGCTTATAAAACCACCAAACTACCGTTGGTCTTCAATCTGTACAAAGAGGTTGGCGCAAATTAGAGCAAATGGTGGAACACCTCTTGCAGAGATCTATGCCCTGCTCGAACCAGTAGTAAGATCTTTCAAGCCTGAAATCTTTTTCACCCTTACCGATGGGGAACCCTCTGATACAGACGCCGTACGGCATATGGTAGTATCATTTAGAAAGATTGGATGTCAAATGGTTGCTCTGGGCCTAGGAAGATCTATGAATGAGGCAGTGGCAATTGGCCAGAATCTTAGGTATCTTGATTATGAAAGAAGTCTTGCTGTGAGTACATTAGAGGACATTCCTAAAAAAGTCATAGGCCTTCTTAGAAGTTAGCCGGAGCAGAGTAAATGACGACGGACGGTTTGATACCACATTACATCACTTCCTACTATTTCATCAATCTTGGGGTTTGATTCTTTATCGTTTTCCAGTCAGAGAGAAAAGCATCTAGTCCTTTTTCAGTTAACGGGTGACCCATCATCTTGCCGAGAATATCGGGTGGTAGTGTAACTACATGAGCACCTATTTCGGCTGCCTGTACTACGTGGTCAGGATGGCGAATACTTGCTACCAGGACTTGAGTCCTAAATTGGTAGTTCTTGAAGATACTCACAATACTTTTTACGACTGACATGCCATTATGCCCTATATCATCCAGTCTCCCTATAAACGGGCTTACGTAAGATGCCCCTGCTTTGGCGGCTAGCAGCGCTTGATTAGCTGAAAACACAAGCGTTACATTCGTAGAAATTCCAGCCCTGGAAAGGATTTTGAGAGCTTTCAGACCTTCGGCAATCATAGGTATTTTTACTACAACATTCTCACCGTACTCTTTCAGATGGTAAGCTTCTTCAACCATTCGTTCTGCTTCTGTTCCTATCACTTCTAGACTTACGTCACCACTTACCAGCTTTACGATCTCGCGCATAATGTCTTCCGGAGCACCATGCTCCTTAGACAGGAGTGTTGGATTCGTGGTAACGCCATCAAGCACACCCATCTCGTTATATTTTCTTATCGAATCAAGGCTAGCAGTGTCTAGAAAAATCTTCATCCACTCTTTACCTCCTCCATCTACTTACTGCAGTAGCGACCCTCTTTGCAACTTTTCCCGGACTCAGACCATAGCTATCCAGTAGCTGTTCAAGTTCTTCATCTCTTGCCGATTCGCCAAATACGTCTGATACCCCAATACGTTCAACTGGAACTGGATATCGAGCAGAAACAGATTCAGCAACTGCTCCTCCTAAGCCCCCTAATACATTATGTTCCTCCACAGAGACAAGCAAGCCTGTACCTCTTGCGGCCTTCTCAATTAGATCACTATCGATAGGCTTTATGGAGAACATATCAATCACCCCACAACCTATTGCATACTTCTCCCTTAAAATTTCTGCTGCCTTCAATGAAGTGGAGACCATCAGTCCACAGGCAATTATGACAGCATCTCCCCATTCACAGATTAGATTTCCCTTCCCAAGCCTAAAGTCAGATGCGGCGTCATCGTATATGGCCTCACTAGGTGGGCGCGCAAGTCTCACGTAGGCAGGGCCTTTTGTTTGGACCGAGGCACGAACTATTCCCTTGACAGAGACAGCGTCCGCCGGCACGAGGACTTTCATATTCGGGATTGCTCGCATATTTGCCAGGTCTTCTATCTGCTGGTGAGAGGCGCCATCTGGACCTACGGTTAAACCAGCATGTGACACAACGAGTTTCACATCCAGGTCAGGGTAACAGATCGCGTTCCGGATCTGGTCGAGGCATCTTCCAGGAAGGAATGCGGCATAGGTGCTTGCGAATGCAATCTTTCCGGCCATAGCCAGACCGGCAGCTATAGAAACTAGATTCGCCTCTGCTATTCCCACGTTGAAGAATCGCTCAGGAAACCTGTTCCCAAAGTTCTTTGTCTTCAGGGAGTCAGTGGTGTCCGCTCCTACGCAAACTATTTCAGGACATTTTTCTCCTAACTCCACAAGACAGTCGCCGTATGCACTCCGCATGTCAAGAATTGTTCGGCCTTTACTTAAGAGCATGAATTTCCTCCTCTATATCCAATTCGTTTGCAAAAGGAATCAATATATGTTTGCGTGTTTTTAGCCAGTCATTTCGCATTTCGATCCTAGTTGAGAGATTTAGCAATTTTTTTTCCAAGACTACGTTGGCTGTATGTTTTAACTGCAGAATAGCCCCTTGAATATCTGTGGTTCCATAAACAGCGTTGCCAGTGACAAGAATTCTGGCGCCAGCCTCGTAAACCTGGGGGAGACTGATGGAATCTATCCCCCCATCAGCCTCTACATAGCCTCGATAACCTCTTCTCCTGAGCTCTGTTACTGCTCCAATCATTTTAGGGAGTACTTGCGGAATAAATTTCTGTCCTGGAAATCCAGGGTTGACAGACATTATATTTATGACATCTATCGAATCCAAGAAATCATATACCCAATCAGGGAACTCTGTCGCAGGATTAATTGCCAGTCCAGGACTTATTCCTTTCAAGACAAGCTTCTTGCTAATCTCTGCGAACTCTTGCGGCGTACACGCCTCCGCATGGACAGTAACGATATCGCATCTAGCGTCTATGTATTCGTCAATCACCGAAGCTGGATCCTCTATCATTAGATGCGCATCAAATGGCATAGACGTTATCTTTCTGAGCTTTTGTATGGTATCAGCCAAGAACGTAAAATTTGTGACAAACTTTCCATCCATCACGTCTAGATGTATCATGTCAGCGCCCCCTCTTTCGGCATTTCTAATTTTTTGCTCGTAATTTTCTTTTCCCCCAGCTATAATAGAGGGAGCAATCATGAATTCACATTCAAGCTCCTCAAGGAGAATGGGAGTCTGCTTTCGAGGAGGTGCTTTGCCGTGCCACTGTGGGTTATTTGTCATGTGCTTGACCCCGTAACCCTTGACGGTGTTGGCAATGATAATAGTCGGCTTTTCCTTCACTTCAAGTGACTTGTTGACAGCATCTATAACTTGCTCGACCCGATGTCCGTCAATCTCAATCACGTTCCAGTTGAAGGCGATCCATTTGTCGCGGACCGGATCAAGAGGCATTATATCTTCAGTGAATCCGTCTTGCTGAATCCTATTGCGATCCAATATCGCAGTCAAGTTATCCAATTTAAATTTGGCCGCTGACATAGCAGCCTCCCAGACCTGTCCTTCATTTGACTCCCCGTCCCCTAACAAGGTATACACGCGGTTTTTCTTCCCATCCAGCCTGCTAGCC
>JBKPHJ010000233.1:0-2609 GCA_046729835.1 Thermoproteota archaeon | reverse complement strand
GACAATTCCAACCAATTTTCCTTTGGTACGAGAAAACAGGCCTGCGAGTCTAGCCTTAAACCCATACTTCTTTTCCCTTAATTTTATTGCATATTCCAATTCTTCAGGAGTTGTAAAAGCAGCCTTTCCCTTGAACCAATTGCCTTTGAGCTCACCCCTTATACCGCATGGAACAACACGTACGTTCGGATTATTTCGTAAACGCTTGACCTTTCCTGTCTCGCTTCTTGTCACAACAAAGATCTTCTTTCCGTGTATTGAAAACCAGACCGGAGTTGCGACTGCTTCTCCAGTCTTTTTTAACGTTTCCAATTTAATGTAGTTGTGCCCAGAGAATACTGAAAGAGGATCAGAAGAAGAAGACATATGTAGATACTTTCTTCCTCATTTCTATTATTGTTTTCTGTTAGATCCCAATTTATTATAAAGTATCTATTGGCTTAAAATCGCAGTATTTTCAAGGTGTGGGATAAAAAGGAACAATACGAAGAACCTTTTATGCGCAACCATTTGCAAGGCACAAATTGGTGTCTATAGTAGTATATTTAGACCAGACCATATTAATTTACTTCAAATATTCCTGGCAAAATTCCGATTGGTTCTCCATCAACGGCGACTGTTATGTCTCTTTCTTTTGAATTCATAGCCACTTTTTTAGCTTGCTTGTAAAATACATCAGATTCATTTGAATAATCTCCTGCTCTCATGTTTGCAAACTCGTCAAGCATCTTAAGACTACCTAAAATAATGGCATCCAATAACCCATCTGAGAAATTTGCTGCTGATGCTGCCCTAAAACGAAGAAAGTTTGGCTAAATTATCACTTATCACGGTCATTTATTGGTATACATTGGCAAGAACCTTCACGACGAACTTCCACACCTTGGAGCCGTTTAGATACAATAACGGAACCATATTTGTACAAGAATCAAGAGTATACTTTTATAGGAGTATCTGCATAAAAGTTAAGCGAGCCTAATGTCTACAGGATCATCATCTAAGTTTTCGTGTGAGATTTGCGGTCTTACATTCAATACAGAAAACGAAAAGGAAGAGCATATCAAACTAGAGCATAAGGAACACCAGCCTCCCAGTGGAGTAGGCTAGTAACGGAGTCTGATCAAACAACGAGCATCATATTTTAGCAGAGCTGCAAGGATAGAATAAATGTTATGTAATATATCTAAGAATAGTTGAATTAAATAATCCAATTGCTAAGACGTACGGCATAAAAAGTTACAGCGAATATTCTCCGCGGCTGTTCGGGATGGATGTCAGAGTATTAGTTCATGGCTCTTTTCATGCTGGTTCAGTTACATGTTTGAGAGTGAGGTTTCAGACCGTTACCGACATGGGAGATATCTGGAAAGAGCACTTCGTTCTTTTCAAGCACGAATAATATCGAGTGTTCTTCGATAGAACGTGGTCCGGTTTGGAGAAATTCAACAATTGGGTGTCTATCTCTTTTTCTGTATTGCCCACCATTCATATTTCTCTATACCGCTTCAATTCCTTTGAACTGGGAGCAAAATACAAATGCTGTTGTCCTGATTTTCTTAAAACCCCCTTAAAAGTAGGCTTTTTGCAAATACTCGTCATTCCACAGAAGTGTCATTTTTGATTAATAATACAAGCAAGTTCATTTGATTGACTATTATTGGTTCTAGTAGCAGGAGTTGTTATACTAATCCACGATATCACAGTACTTACATGTCATTCTATGCTTTTCCCCAATTCTTCAGCGAATGCGATTTTAGACAAGCTCTTTCTTTCTCGCGGCGCAAATGCCTTATCGCGAAATCTTTCAGGGAGCACATGATGCTTATCTTGATAACCTATCGCTATCATGATTCCTATTTCAAAGTCTTCAGGAATTCTAAATACTTCTCTGGCCTTTAATACATCGAAACCTCCCATTTCATGCATGATTAGACCTTGACTGAAGGCTTCAAGAAACATGTTTTCATTTGCTGCGCCCAGATCATGAAAATGGAGTCTATTGTATTTCCCTTCTTCGGAATACGTCTTTTTTGCAATTGCACATATAAGAATGGGTGCTCTTTTAGCGTATGAATTCGTTTCAAGTAACACTGATTGCGCTTCACTTAATTTTTCTGGATTGTCATTAGTGAAAATAATATATCTCCATGGTTGCTCGTTTCTCGAAGATGGAGCCCATCTTGCTGCTTCAAGTATTGAAAGCAATTTGTATTTTTCGACGGGCTTCGTGGAAAATGCTCTTGCACTCCACCTTCTTGCTATGAGCTCATTAATTGGATGGCGAGTACGTGCGACTTTGGTTACGATTTCTTCCAATTTAAATCACAAAGAAATAGTTAAATGTTTATGATAATTGTTTTGTATTGAAGCAATTAAGTTACTAATATTAAAATGAGTTTTTAATATCATGCTATTACAAGGAATGAGCGACACCATTGGTAGGACAGAAATCATTAACCAATAGTGTTGAGCATGTTAGAAATTAAAATCACCGCCAAAATCCATCCCGGCGTCTCCGGAACTGTCGAATCCTCCGCCCCCGTAGTCACCTCCAGAGTCTACAGCACCTGAATCACCCTGGCCCGCGTCATCTTGTCCTCCTGTATCTG
>JBKPHJ010000232.1:0-6960 GCA_046729835.1 Thermoproteota archaeon | reverse complement strand
ACAGTTGTTGACTCATAGATTGTACTATAACCAAGAAACTATTTACATACTATGCCCGCTTAAATTAACCAAACCGACTAAAAGTTGAATATAATACATGAATCGATCACATGATGCCGTAAAATTATCAATGTTAGATAGTCGGCTTGTTTCATCTATTCTTAATTAATTGGCAGCTTAAGTAGTGGACCAAATGACTTCCAGCTGCTGCCCGCTACTAGAATCAGTTAAAAATCTGGTATCACTATTCACTCTAACAGTATTATCATATTGATGAGAATCAAAAATGAAGCTATCTCTATCGACAATACACTATATGATCTAAAGTGATAACGGACATAAAGTACGTAATCCATATAATTAGTCGCGTAGATAGATACCAAATCCACACGGTGGGCGACCATACGGTAATTCCCATCTGCTTTCTTCAAGGTCGCCCATCTTTGCAGTCACTATCACCGTGAATGATGGTGGCATTGGTTTGGTATCATGGTATTGTCATATTCATAATCGGTCATTGCCAGTTCATCTCTCCGCATTTCTGACAAATATACCGCGCTTCTGCGTTTAATGTAGCAGCCATAAGCTGCATCTCTTCATCATTGCTTCCACATCTTTTACACTCCATTAGATACACTTCCGGGATCTTGCTTGAATTCAAAAAAATCTCACTACGATAGATGTATATTTGTTACCATCACTAGTGATACAAAATGGTAAATTACGATTTTATTATCACACTGAAGACTATTGACTGAAAATCTTAATAGTTGGCATATTATAATACAAATTCCCAAACCATGCCACTGATTTGAGAAATAACTTATATGTCAGATCGGTCCACATGGTGCAAGTGAACATTGAGAAATTGTCATAAGTGTCATAGAGAGTTGTCTACGATTGAGATAGACTTATTCAGCGACGACGATAGTGCCATATGCAGAGATTGTTGGATTAACCAGAATTTTGAACCGACCGAACGATTAAACGGTATCTAGGCGTAATATAGTATAAGATCCAACTACACAATACACTATATGATCTAATGATTCAAATCCCGGCTTGGACACTGATAAAAAACTGAGTTAGTCGTCTATCTGGAGAATTTAGTAGAACAAGTATCACCAGCCACTATATATCATTCATTCTGAAAACATAAAAGATCTAACAGCTGATATGCAATTATGGGTTCCACTAGCTGTGTAAGATGTGGTGCAGCTCTCATACCCCATTCGTATTGCGACGTCTGCAATGATGTTGTATGCTTTACCTGTTCATCTTGTTCCATGAACACTGATGAAAGAATTCATATTTATTGTTGAAATATTGATACTGTGAATAGCAATGATGTATACATAGATGATACAAAGACTAAATCTTCTCAGTTAATTATGGATAACTCTAATTATAAAGAAAATCAATTCAATGATGAAATGAAGTATTCTTTAATTAAGTCATCGACATCATACTGGTTCAATCTATTTGAATGTATAAAACTGGCGAACAGATATTGCAGAAAGATATTCAATCTTGGTATCGATAGCATGACATAAAGGCATTAGTATTTCCGATACCATCATGAAGTTATGAGGCTCGTTTGTCCATTCTCATCAGTTGCTGCTTCTTGATTTCAATAGCTTTCTGGTATTGTTCTATGGTCTGTCCAAGATCACGTAACTGTGCGTTCCACAACGTGGTAGTATTATTCAAATCTCTCTTCTTCCATTCTAGCTCTATTACATCACCAGTCAAATTCTGGATCTTGTTTTCCAGAGTTGGTAAATCTTGATTGGCATATCTAAGAAACTTTGAGATGCTATCTGCACCCAACATTTTGTTTCTTTTCAGCAGATTGAATAGCTTGATAAATGAAGGCAAATAGAATTTGATCTCGTTAAACAAGAATTCGAGTTCGTGTAGCTGATTCAATGCCCAAAACTCTTGCTGTAATTCTTCAACTTCCGAAGCCGAAATATCTAATTCAATAGCTACTTCGATCGGCTTCTTACCACTTTTAAATAAGTATAAAGCTCTTGTCGACTTGGACTTGCTACTGCAGTTATTAGCGCTAGTATCATCGCCGCTGCTGTTGATAGTTCGTATAATCTTTCCAATTGATCCGAATGATAAATGCGCTTGACGGGCTATCTCTCGTATGGGCTTACCATCTTGATAAAGTTTAATCACCAACTTTTCTTTATCTTTCTTATTCAATACGATCTGCATAGAGTTTAATGCAAGCGGTTGTTCTTAGCTTTATCTATCTGTTACCATTTGTTACTGTTAGTTGTTAGCGTCTACACTTACTGCTACAGATTGATTTCAGCTGTTACTATGTTCCGTATGATACTAGATCTTAAAGCACAAACTCTCATAAAGCTAAGAAATGTTTAACGTAAGTTGATGGTTACTGTTTCTTCGATGTTTTCTTTACTGTTGTATGTTGAACCACAACGCTCAAGACTTTCGCCGTATATATGTGCGCACCCAACTATCTCATCACCAACCGCGACTTTGCCTGGTGCGTATTCAAATTCGACATAAAAGTTAGCTTGTGGTACAATCACGGTTTGCATTTGATCAAAGTCTTGTGACGTATTGACAGTTATGATGGCTTCTTTTCCGATAGCCGAAACGGCGTTGTGCACGTATACAAACACTCTAATTCCACTACTTGCCTTGGCTTGCGCAACTAGTCCCACGACTAAGACGAGTACTACACCAAGAGTTATCGCTAGCTTGCTAGTGGTCATCTATTGACTCTTCATCTTCCACTTGCCGTTGAAACTCCTAAGCCATTGTATCATATCTCAGTGAACTCATAAAGTTGATTCAAGCATATATTTTTTAGTAATTTTTAATTATTATTTTCTATGCTAAAGAAATATGTATCAATCTAAGACATTCTAAAAGATTATTTAATCGTGCTCGATTATCCGTTTGTGTAACTAGCTTTTTAATTTATGGCGGGTTGTTGTTGATATTCCATTCTACCCGTCTTTAACAAAAAAAAGAGTGGTTAATAAGTTTGACAGTCGCCGCCGTCACCAGATCACTTTCTCGAAATTGCGTTTTTGAGATCATCAAAACTCATTACGGGATGGAATTCTACGTTTGCACCCATTTGAAACAGCGGCTCAGCCAATCCAGGTATCTGGTCAGCAGATTGCATCTCGGCTATGAATACCATTAGCCTTTCGCCATTAGCTTCAAAGAAATATGAAGCCTCTGGCTTAATCTTATTCATGTACTCTTCAAGATTTTTTAGAAAATTCGGATCTTTTATCATCTTGTTTCCAGCTTCTGTTGGAATTCTCGCTCGAATTACGAATCTCATTGAGATATTGTATAGCGGAGATGTTTAAAAGATTGTCTTCTGAAGTACTTTGCAGCGCGTGTGTTATGTTTATCTGCATTAAGCAAGTCTGGGCGCTTACATATATCCGATATTTATTCTACTAGAAATAATGAAAAACAGCTCGTAGTTACTTGTCAGTGAAATGACTTAAATAAATCACAGTCAAGTTTGGTAGTTTCACTCTTTCCATTAGACCTAATGCTTTCCGGAATATATAGTATAGAAATGCTTCAGCATTCGAGTAGCAAGTATCTACGAAATATTTGTACAGTAGTTAGTCTTGATGTAAACCCGCTTGCTTCTGTAGATATTTCAGCAATTCGTTGTCATCATCTTGATGTTCTATCTTCAAGTACCGTTTCATTCCGTTTAACAAATCATTACTTTTAGAACTATTATTTTTCTCCATAATAAAAATTGGATTTTATGATATAAAAGACTTCATAGAGCAGCTACGTTATAAATCAACAGTCTAACGTGAGAACATGACTGTTCTTTAAGAAATCTTCCAGCTCTTGATAACTTTCTACTTCAAAATATTTCATCAGACATTCAACAGTCTTGTCGTGGTATTCAGCATTCTTGTACTTTTCTTTGCTTAATGTAACTTGACTAACTTTTCTCTTGTCATCCAAGTCAGTATTACTTAATACCCATTAGTCAATATCTTATTAAAGTTATTCGAAGTAGATTATGGGTCGATTAAACATTCTGCAAGTGATCTATATGAATTCAGTTAGCAATGTATATTTGATTCTCTTCGTTGTACATAATTCTAGCAAGACAATACGCTTCCAGCCAATACGCTGATGGTATGCGCTCAAACAAGCCGCGCCATCAGCTGTATGTCTAACAGTTTAAGTACTTTGAAGCCATTAATTCTTGGTTTTGCCGATTCGGTCTACATAATCTGCTATTTCATTGAATGTTGAACCAGAGTCATTCAAGTGTATCATCAAATCAGCACCAATTCCGGCATGTCTTAAAGCAAATAGTGCAGCTAATAGCTCGCTTGATGCGAAAGCGCTTTCTTTGCCGTCCCAACCATGGTATGACATGATTACACCGATAGCGCATCTTCCATTAAGCCCGTCAGAATATTTCTTTTTGATCTGTGTGAACCGTTGCCCGTATATGCGCAGAATTTGAGAAACCGTCAATTCTCGCTCTAATAGTTGCTGAGTCATAGATGTACTGAAATTGTAAGCAATAAACTATTTAGACACTTTATTTGGCAAGTGTGAGTGTAAGTAATTGGTTGGAATTTGTAGCTTTTTTATTCAATCATGGTATTATATGAGTTGTTAAGATTCAATAAATGGGTGTTTAGCTTGTTATCTCAGCCACTAGCTCAACTAAGTCGTTTGTATGAATTGGTTTTTTTATGTACTTTGCTATGTAATTACCGTCTTCTAATTCTTTCAACAATGCATCATCTAGCTCATAAGCTGAGATTAGAATTATTTTAGTTCCATTGTACACTTTTATCTTGCGAGCAACAGAGTCCCCAAGCGTACTGCCTAGTCTATAATCCAATAGTATAAGATGTATTTCATTACCATGGCTCTTTTCTTCTATGTACTTATCAATACAATCTTCACCAGAATCAACTAAAATTATGTTATACTTTGACTTGAGCGTTAACCCAAACAGTTTAAGACATTCTTGTTCATCATCACATATCATTACAGTTTTCTTTTTTGTTTCAAGATGACCGCAATTATCGACTGAATTCAGCACTGTACAATATTATAACAGCATCCGGGATAAAAAACTTTTAATTATATAACATTAAGTCTGATCGCGTAATTTTTGTGATAATAATGTCTTGGTCGCCCGCTACTCACAATAGCATGATTGCGTGTAACACGTTCTTTACAAAAAAAACAGCGCCCATTCTGCTTGATTTCAATCATTCTAAGTATATATGTTTTGAGTAGAATTAGCTCATGTCTATCCAATATATACATTAGCTGGTACATAGCATTACTTTTCAGTAACTAATCACTATACCAGTCGCCAACCTCGGCTGATGAAAATGGGCGAGTCAGCCACCAATCTTAGTTTAGCGCTCGCTTCATACAGACAGAAAGTAGCATACTTCTATAATGGATATATAGTCGAGTACTTCTATAATGGTTACATATTTGAGCAGCTTTTACGATGAGCAGTGATAGTGCCGATACTGGGGGTAGCGAAGCACACGACAGCAGTGATTCATTTGAGTGGGGCTATTATGCATACTATCGAACTCCAGTCATGATAAACTATAACGAGATTTCCCGAGATGGTAAAAGTACCATTCAAAGTAGAGAAATTGGAAGAGTGTTCGCCGAATACAAAGACAGTTTGGTTATTATAGACGGTGAAGACAAGAAAGAACACGAATATTTAATCCCCAAGACAAAAGTGGATCATTATGGTGATAAACTCGTTTATCTTAATATTTCATATGATTCTTTGAATGAATTTGAAATTTAGATGATACCCCAATCGAAGACTCGAACTGAAAAGACGTAAATATTATTATCCATTTTTTGATACATAAATATGTCAATAATCACAGATGACCAATTCAACCAATTCGTAGATGATAGCAAATGGCTTCACAAGAATTATAATGAATTAATAAAAGAATTCAACTTGGAATATATTGCAATAAGAAATCGCATGATAGTAGCACATCACAAAGAGATGAATGAGTTTGAACGTGAATTAAAGCAACGCAATATAGATCGCTTAGATGTGGTGATTGAATATATAAGAGATAAGAGAAACGAAGTATAGACATGTACATTGAATGCTACAAGAACTTTAATGACAGAAGATACTATGTACCTGCATTTGTTCATTCCAAACAGATGGATTTAGTTTTAAAGATAAATTTTTTGGTGGATACCGGGGCATCACGTACACTGCTTAGTTGGAACGAGGTACCATATGCGACTCTTAAAACGAATCTACCCGAAGACAGAACATATATCGGAATGGGTGGTAGTTTTAAAGCATTTCTTTTGTCAGAATGCGATTTATTTTTTTATGCGAATACTGGCATATACAGTCTAGTTGTTGGTGATCTTAGTCTTTCAAATTATCTAACTGTTGATGGTAGATTGTGTCCACACGTTGCTAGCGTCTTGGGGATTGATATTCTCAACAAATTTGATATTTCATTTTCAAATGATTTAGAAAGAGTTTTCTTAACACGAAATATCTGATGATAATCTAACAGAATAGTGCTCGGATTCTGCATTCAATATTCTTCAGCCCATTGTTTATTTGTTCAGCAATGATTCTATCTCTACTACTTTTGGTATCTTATATTATGATATTTGCTATGTCCCAATTCGATCCAAATAATCAGCTATTTCTTCGAATGCCATACCAGAATCATTGAGTTGAATGACTATATCTTTATGAATACCGGCGCTTTTTAACGCACGTAATGCACACTGTAATTTTCTTGCTGCATCAGATTTATGTTTACCGTTCCAACCATAATATGACATGATGACACCGATGGCACATCTTCCGTCAAATCCATCAGAATATTGCTCTCTTATCTGTATAAACTGTCTTCCGTATGTACGCAGAATTTGAGA
>JBKPHJ010000231.1:0-6391 GCA_046729835.1 Thermoproteota archaeon | reverse complement strand
GCCAATATCGTCAGAGAAACACAAAAGATGTGGAAACAAATCTTCTGGGGTCGCTTTGCTAGAGTAGTTCAAAGCTACATGGTGAACAATGGAAAAGTTGACGTTGAAGCTGAATGGTGAATGAGAAAGACAAAGACGTATAATCCAGAAATGATATAAGAAGTAGGTGATATGATGAAAGAGACAATGAAAGATACGTCACGTCGTTATAAACGTGAATTTGTATACAAGTTGGGTTAATACGCGGACTATGGAATTCTGCTAAAGAACGTATCACTCACAAGCATGCTATTGTCAGCAGCGGACGACCGAGACATTATTATCATAAAAGTTGTGCGGCCAGAGTTCATATTATATAATTATTTAATTTTATCCAATAGTGATTTGTAAGTTACTAAATCAAAATGTTGAGAGCTCCTGATCATTGAATGATGGTGTTTGGATCCGTTAGACGAGTAGACTAGATCATGGCGGAAAGTATGATGGGACTAGTACATCAATCAATGGTTAAAGAACGCAATAAATTATTACCAATACAATGCATGTTTTGGCAGTTATATGTTATCATGATAACAAATGAAAAAAAGTTAGGGTGAGATTTCTATTTCGTCACCTGAGCCGCAGTGCGGATCAACAATCACGTACAATCACGTATTGGACAAGGTGGGGGTAGTCTTGAATCTCTAGTTTGCTCTCCGCTGCCGCCGTTGCCGCCGTTAGTGTTGCTGCCTGTGTTGTCGCCACCAGCTTGATTGTTGGTGCCGCCACCGCCGCTACCGAGCCGCAGTTGGTACATGGGTAGAACGGGGGATGGTATTGCAAGAATACAAGGGTTTATAATTTTTGTAAAAAAAGCAAAAGCAGGTGACAAGAACATAAAGATTAGGGTTAACTCGGTAGGTGATAGATTTGCTACTGCAGAAGTAGTAGTAGCCAATTCAACAGATTCGACTTAAGTGTTTGTTTATATCATTAGACTACTTCAATTACAAAGAAATTATCTAGTCTCTACGTGATGGATCTCAGCTATAAAACTGGGCGACCAGTTACTACAAGTACTAAACCATATATTTTTCTGATAGCATGATGGATCAAATCTGATATTATCTTGCAGATTGAAAATATATTGAGTTCAAGCATATGTCAAGAACAGAAGATTGTTTCTGTAAGACCGATGGAATATGGCACAAGCGGATAGAATATTTTAAGATCAATGGTTCAAGAATTGAGTTACGATGTAATAATTGCAATGGACTTGTGAATTGGTGGCTGGAACATCCACGTACAAGAAATATCATACCGGTTAAACGGGGATGGTCCAAGCAAGAGTGTGAAGCTGTGCGCTAGTTTTGAGAGTAACCATCTATACGACTATCTATTATCTAATAGAATAAATATAAGATTTATTTCACCGGCCGGACTGATATTCGATATATCTAAATATATTAAACAATATCTTTTTGCAATACATCAATCTCTGTGTCTAGGGGTATGATTTGTTCTTCCTTGACTGACTTAAGAACAGTTAAAAGTTCTGCTTTTGCGATATGAGGCAATTTTTTTATTCTATTTTCAATAATATTTCTCATTTCTTCTAGATTCCTAGCACGTACTTTTAACATCAGATCAAATCTTCCATGCATCTCATGTATTTCTAAGATGGGATCTAACATTAAAAGTTTTGATATAACTACATCTGCAAATCCTGGCTCAGTATTTATTCCCAAGAAAGCAAGATGATCATATCCTATTACATCATAATTAAGAACGATAGTAAATTTTCGTATTATCCCTTCAGTCATCAATCTTTTTACTCTCATATGAACCGTTGCGTCTGAAATGCCAATATTTCTAGCAATTTCAACAAATGAGGTGCTAGAGTCTTTGCAAAGCGTAGATATTATTTGTAAATCGATTAGATCTAAGGAGCGAAGTTTACTATACTTATTATCTATCCTATTACCATTGAGATTGAAATATGCATTACTTCCGCTCAATACTCAATTCTATCCTCCTTATCTATTAACCATTTATGGTTATAAAATATATGTTAGTAAATGCTTTCGAATTAATTATAGCAGTTCCCTTTTGCTCTCTCTATTATGATTCTTTTTTTAGAATGCAAAGTTGTTTATATACTTATGACTATGATCATATCATTGCTTATAGATTAATTTGTCTAACAACACTGATATTCTGCATTTTTCCAAAATTAGATTCAATAATAGATTCTATTAAATGTTTCTATTTTATTTCATAACAACAATTCAGCGTCACTGTTTAACGATATAGCGGTTTGGTGATATATTCCTCTCATATTATCTATACTGCTCATAAGCATATGTCGCACTATTACTTTACATTATTATATAGTCTCTCAATACTTCAATACCCAATACGATTATTAGAACTATAATTTGATTTTGAAGAATTGACGCCATTTTATAGTATAAATGATATCTAAATTATTAGATATAGAAATCGATATACTGAAGACAAATATAAACCCAAGATAGATAGAGAATTAACTAACAGGTTGAAGCGAAGAGGGAGATGGTCTTTCTCCTAATATAGTCTCTAGATCTATCAAATGTCCGTTTCTATATACATTTAGAACCACAGTATCACCAAGTGATTTATTTTTTTCTATATAAGATACCAATTGTTCAAATTCTCTAATCTCATCTCCATCCACTGCTACGATCACATCTCTTCCATGTTTTCTACCATATTGATCTATTGTAGTCCCTTGCAATCCGGCCTTATCTGCTGGTCCTCCCTCTACCAATGTATTTACAGAGACTCCTTTTACATTCTGTGTGATATTTTCTATACTTGCTGCTAAATCTGAGGTAAGTGTAGTTCCAGTAAATCCCAAGTATGGATGAGTATAATTACCTTTTTCAATTAATACTGGGACTACTTTCTGGATCAAATTCATAGGTATTGCAAAACCTAGCCCTCCTTGTAATGCTGCAAAGTTCACACCTACAACCTGTCCTTGTAAATTCAATAATGGACCGCCAGAGTTACCGGGATTGACTGCAGCGTCAGTTTGGACTACGTCAGGAATAGAGAATCCAACACTTGGTGCAGGTATAAGTCTTCCTGTCTGACTTACTATTCCGGTTGTCATTGTGCCAGCTAGGCCATATGGATTGCCTATAGCAATTACCTGATCGCCTACGAGTAGAGCCGAAGAATTGCCCAGTCGAAGTGGATTTAGCTCTGTCTGCAGAATTGTATTATTCTGAGCTTCAATAACTTTTAGAACTGCTATGTCTATATATGGATCTACGGCTGTTACATTTGCTCTCAGTCTGTCTCCGTTTGTAAATGTAACATCAACTATTTTAGCATCACCTACTACATGCTTATTAGTAATAATATGTCCTTCTTGATCAAATAGAAAACCTGATCCTAATGCGGTTCTATTTTCCTGTGATGGATTCTGGACTGTATCAGTTTCTGGTATTGTCGTAGTTATCTGTACAACAGAATCTTGAATCTGTTTGAATATCTTGTTCAGGATATTGGTAGTTGTCGTTATTGGAAGTACTAGTGATGACGATGACGATGAAGTATTTCTAAGATCTCCTTTTTCTACATCAGAATTATTCTGGTCTTGCTGTTGCTGTAGTTGAGGTGCCTGAGCAAATGCAACTGAATTTGTAATTTCTATTGCAATAATGAAATTGAAATATGCTATTAGCAGTACTATTATGAGATTGCAATGTGAATTTATCATAGTTACACAGCGAATCTGGTTTAGTTGTTTATATATAAGTTATGTCCCGCCAAATACTACATTATATGCTACATTATATGCCCTTCTATTTCGTGACGTTGTAAAACTTTTTAATGCTTACTTTTATTTCCTGGATTTGTTTTATGCTCAGACGTGCCATTCTTTTCTAATATTTCGATTGTTACAAAATATCCTTACTGCCAGCAACATCCAGGCCTTCTATATCTCGAATATTTTTCATGGTAATCAAGCTCCTCAGATGAACTGAATTCAGTGCCACATGCTTCACATTGATGAGATCCTGCTTCTTGCCCCATCTTCGATTAAAGCAACCAATTTTATATAAGGATTTAGAATAAGGGATATTCAAAATCAGGATACCAATCAAGACCATATTCTCAGAATTATCTTTCTACTTTCATTTGAATAGATAGCCATTTTGAGGCAAGATGTAACCAAGTTCTTGCTTAAAGATACTGGCGTCGGCGGTTAGGCTTTCAGAAACTGATTCACTGTATTGAACCCCTTGCATTAAAGAAGTGATGCCATATCTCTTGTTCCATATCGGGCATTGAATCAGATGCTATCTCATCCTCACATATTCTGCATGTATAGATAGTCATTTCTCGAACTCTAAGCTTCAAGCTTCAAGCTTAAGGATTTAAAGTATTCGTGGTCAATGCCAGAACATCACACTTAATCTAAATACATCAAACAAATCGTCAAATGAAGTAGCGTCTTTGTCAGACGAACTTTCTTCATTCTCCACGGCAGTACGCAAAGACGTTATCAACTTCGAATGCCGCTGTGGATGAATGGCGACACTGCCATTATGATATTCTAATAGTTCTTTGCAATGCACTAACATATGTCTACGTTCTTTAGCAAAATGGATAGGCAGCACAAACATATTTGATATTAGAAAGTCTAGGTCGTAAATGGAAGGGTTATTCTTTTTGTAATATGTGATCTGTTGCTCGTAATCAGAGTCCTTTCCTACTCTATCCTTCACGCACGAATGAAGGAAGGATCAGCACCATCTATAAAAATACGACAACGGTTATCAAATCATATTCATCATATCATATTCATCTAGCAGGTTAACCGTTGTGTTTATCATCTGATTGAAGTCTTGGGTACTCTTCTTCATGCATTACATTAATCATACCATCTACTAGTTCAGTGATGCATACGCCAAAGTTACTAGAACCAAAGCCAGGATCTAGACCAGCAGACTTCTGTGTATATCTATTATTGATAAATGAATTAGCTTGGAAAGATCATTTTTCTCCCTGCTTCGATGTGATTGACTAATCCCGCCTCAAACGCGGAGATCCAAATTACGCGAGTCTATTGACGCGGTGTGGTATTGGAACCAGTGTGAAAAAAAATTAAGTGAGCGGTACGGCAGAGAGTACTGTGACACCCAACCTATGGTTTGGCAATTCGGATTTTGCTGAACTGTGAAAGATGCGGCATTATCTGGTACAAGGCTGCCTGTAAAGGTGCTAGACATATGAAGTTTCATAACATTATTTCTCAAACTGATGCCACCCTGCGAGCAAAGGAGCGTAGGATCATTTTGTGCGAGCGTGCAAGAGCGTTTTGATGCTGAAAGGTTCCCGCGTTTGGCTCCGGGCCTGAAGTCAATCCATGGCATGCGAACCATCCTCCAGAGATGCCCTGTTCGAACGCTGCGGCAAATACAGCACTATCAGCAGGGCCTGTTGCTGAGATGATTATCGGAACATAGTCACGTGCTGTCCAAGTATTGAAGAACGTCTGGTAGCCAGCGCTGTCCACGCCGTGGACTGCGACCCATGCTGGGCCTTGACGCTGAACCCAGACAGCAGTGTATAATGGGTTTCCAGGATCACCGTACATACTTAAAGAGATCATGCGGTATCCCTCTCTGAGAAGTCTGTCGAAATTAGTTTGATGCTCTGCGCCTGTGACGCCATGATATGCTTCAAACATTATCCGCAATATTTATTGGAAAAGTATTTATGTTTTGTCAACTGAGCCGCGATGGCATTAAAGGATCACATCCCATGAAAATATTCTCTTGTTACATTCTGCCTCATTGATCCGACGGATAAGAAATACGAGTGGATGTCTACTAACCTTCGTGTTGTCGTCCTCATGGCTGTTAGGGCTTTGCATTTGTCCTATACCCTATCGATCTTCGAAGTACGATGCCATACATCGATGGATGGCATTTTTCTTTTATACTGTTAACACGGTCTTGGTTCCTACAAAAGAGATTATGATCTTTGTGGAATTACTTTTGAAGATAGATGGAAAAGACTTGATGAAGCATTCCAACAGTCTATCCTGTCTTCTTCTTGTATTCTTGAAGAGTCTTAAGTATGGCTAATGCCAGAACTGCGGACATTCTGTGGTCATAGAAAACCTTTCATCTTTATATACTCTCTAAACGGTTGTTATGATGCAATGAATGCAGCAGAGGTTCTAAAGAAATTTGATGAACTTGAACTTGCTATGAAGACACATCTAGCCAAAGTCGACCCGCCGCTGGTTGTAGATCTCATATTGCGTCAGAAAAGAGAGAAAAAAGATCCCATATACACACTTGAGGTTTTTATAAAGCCAAACCAAAATACTGAGGTAATCAGAGATAGA
>JBKPHJ010000230.1:0-1253 GCA_046729835.1 Thermoproteota archaeon | reverse complement strand
GATTAGGCCCCTAGTTTGTAGTTCTTCCTGTATAAGATGTCCAATCAATCCATTAGGGTGATACATTTCTTGTACTAGATCCAGGTACTCATTTAGCGTCTTCGTAGTCAATGTCTTGAGATGTTCTCTTATCTGGGATACAGTCAATAACTGTAGATCCTTCAAGGTATATTCTAACTGTTTTGACGTCAAAGATGTTTTAGGTATAGAAATCTGGCCATCATACTGACCACTACAGTAGAAGACCGCTTGATTGTTGCTAACTACGGTTTTGGAGTATAGGAGATTGTTAATGGACGTCCTGCTCCATTGAGAAAGAATATTAGTCTCAAGATTGTCAGAAATGACGAATTTGTCGAATGAACTGTAGTTCGACAATATTTTACATTGTGTGTGATCCAAAAGACACACTTCTGTCATAAATCCAAAGTTTTTGCTGTAAAAACCATAAGAATCGGCCTTGAAAATATATCGAATGGAGATAGAGGGAGGCGATTCATATCTCAGGATGAAGTCTCTGATTGAGAGTCTCGTACCACAATTTCCATTAAAGAATATATCACTCTCTAGAAACTTCAGGTTATTAGACTGATTTAAGTAATCTGCGAAAGGACCTATAGCTCGGTCGAAGTCGATTCGATATTTTGCAAGGCTCAAAATCTGCAATATTAACCAGTTTTCTGGGATATACTTGTAATCTCTAGAAAGTTTTAGAGTTGGAATGTATGAAATATTGTCGAATAAGTCTCCATTCGACAATTTTGTTATTTTTTCATGTTCTTCCCTCGGTACTGGGGGCGTTAATGGATAAAACAAAAGACGCCTGCCATCGATCTCAGACTTCGTCTCTCCAATAAGATCATTCGTCTTCAACTCCTCAAGAAACTGCTTTTTTAAATTGTCTGGACTTATACCTTTTCCTGTTAGTTTCTTGTAATAATCACTCAGTTCTCTAGTTGTCAATGCTTTAAGGGGCTCTACCTTGCCATCTTTCTCATCAGGCCCTTCTTTGACGTTATAAGCTCCAAGAAATATTTCTTCGAAAAACTTTATCTTGTGAACAGGCATCCCAGAATAGTCACCGCTCACAAGGTTCTGGGCTATCCTTAAAGTCTCTACAAGATCTTCTCCTCTAGCGATCGCGGCTATATCTCCAAATCCATCATCAAGTAAAAAGTTAGACTTTGCGATGGCTATCACCGCTAACAGAGATCCAACATGCTTTGCATTTCGCATATCGATCCCTCTGGTTG
>JBKPHJ010000229.1:0-7836 GCA_046729835.1 Thermoproteota archaeon | reverse complement strand
GCAATACTCTGACTACTTCTAATCATTTTACAATTCAAGATGATGTGCCACCTATTTATAATTAAATTATGATGTGCCAACAAACAGTATGACCTTATTGCATTTTTTGATTGTCTCCATGATTTGGGAGATCCGGTGGATGCGGCTTCTCATGCACTGAAATCACTAAAGCGAGATAGAACAGTAATGATCGTAGAACCATTCGCTAATGATAGGGTCGAAGACAACTTCAATCCTTTGGGCCGGTTGTTCTATGCCGCTTCAGCAATGGCGTGTGTTCCTGGTTCAATGGCTTGCAATGGCTCCGCTCTAGGAGCACAAGCAGGTGAAACAAAAATACGCGAAGTTGTCATGGCCGGAGGATTTAAGCAATCTAGGCGTGCTACACAAACAACATTCAATATCGTATATGAAGCAATCGCTTAGATAGTGAAGTGAGATTAGACATCCATATAGGTAAAGTGGTATTGAGTAAGATAACTAAGTTTTCTATGATATTGGAAATATCACAATATCACTTACTTTACTTTCGTACTTTAGTATCAAATACAAACTAGGCATTACTCGTTATATCAAATAAGTAGCTCAGGTCATCTTTAAGCTATAATATCTATTAATGTTGAACTTTACATTGTACTAACATAAGGTAAACATTGTACTAACATAAGGTAAACTGTCGAATTGTTTATCTTATAAGAAATAACAGAGCGAAACAGCTGATAACAGATCGTAACATACCTCAAGAATTCTATCCTTTACTAGCTGATCAAATGAAACATCTGCCCGTAGAGATAAAATATGACTCAAAAGACCCATCCCTATGTCAGAGTAATTTGCTTTAGTTCCGGATTCATTTGATAGAGTTGTATTTGTAATAAAGTCATAGGCCTGTTGAGTGGTGTAACTGTGGTTTCTAACCCAGCCCACTGGGAAATCAGGCAAACCTGAAGTGTGAGTTGCCAAATCCTCAAGTGTTATTTTGTGTCCGTAAGAGGGTACTGTTACATTGTCTGTTGGAAGATATTTTTCGATGGGATCATCTAGACTGACCAAACCTTGTTTTACCATGTCTGCCAAAATAATTGTTACAAATGTTTTTGCTATTGATGCTATATCAAAAACAGTATCTCCATCAACCTTCGTGTTGTTGGAACTTGAAATGTTCCCAAATCCAGAAACCTGAGTTCCATTTGTAGTTACAATGCCCACAACAATGGGGACGCTGGAATTGGACATAGCAACATTGTTGGATGATTTGCTTGACGATTGGTTAAATACTATTTCCTTGAACTGTTCCAACAGTGCATTTGATATTTCATTCTTAGGGGAATTGGAATTATTCGTAATGAAGCTCTGCTGCTGACTGTATGCCAATTGAACATGATTTTAAAAAAAGGGTTAGGACCAAAGTCATCAAAAATATACCTAATGATAGTTTTCTGCAAATCAAATATCCGTGACATCTCTTTATTCATATAAAAGCGTTTATCGTTTTGTTCCTTAAGAAATATGTTATCTTCAATAAGTAAAAGGGTTATAATATCGATAAAACAAAAGTCCTATTATATCGATGAATGCTGTAAAGCGTACGTACGAGTAAGATATTGCCATTGAAGAGTTTCTGAACGAGGACTATTGATAGTCTAGTCGACCCAACTAAAGGACTTAATTGCTTAGTTTTTCCAATGACAAATTTAACGTTTTCCTACCAAGTAGCAATATTATGATCGCCGCTGCAAAAGGGAACAAGGACAGCCCAACCATCAAATTGAAAAATCCAAAAGGCTCAAGGATAATAAAGATAAAAAGTCCGATTGTAGCAAAAAGCCTACCGAAGCCCTCAACTATCCCAGAACTAGTAGAACGAATTCTGGTGGGAAAATTCTCTGCCGTGTATGCGATAAGGCTCGTGATCAGCCATGCGTTGGCTGAAAAGGCTATGAAACTAGAGATGACCAAGCCGGCGTAATCATCTACGAGTACACCTCGCTGGATAAAGGCTATGCCCATGAAAAGGCTTGCCAAAGAGATTTGATATTTTCTTTCGATCTTGTCTGCAATAACAATAGACCATACGCCGCCGGCCATAAACCCTGTGCTCGCAAACACATTAATCGATATGGATTCAACGATATCATATCCCTGATCGATATATTCTACAACCAATAATAGTGAGGCGTATATAGGTATAAGTACCAATAACCACACAACCACCAGAAAAGGAATTCGACCTAACCTGGGTATCTTCTTGTTAATCATCATTCCAAATAAAGAAGGTAAATTGTTACTAGTCTTGAGTCTAGGCTTCCTGAACTGTTTTTTATCTTTTTGATGATGTAAAGATTCATCTGATCTTTTGTGTTGATAGTGATGCACAGATTCATTGATTGGCTCCAAACTTAATGCGATAAGGAGTTTGTTGACTTCCTTGACCCTATCTTTAGATAACAGCCAACGCAAGGACTCGGGCATATGCATTCTCAAAATCAGTCCAACGAATGCCGGTATTACAGCTATTCCCAAGATTATCCTCCATGGCCCTATCCAAGCTAAGTTGTTGGCTGCTCCTTGGATCAGGAGCAAGGCAATAGGTCCTGACAAAGTAATCCCAGCCCATCCTAGAACTACTACAAATGACGTATATCCTCCCCTCCTTGATTTTGGCGACATTTCTGCGATGTATGTCCCTACCAGAGCAATCTCCGAGCCGATCCCAATCCCCGTTATGAATCTGAATATGACCAATTGGGTCATATTCTGCGATGACGCTGCTAAAATAGATCCTGTTGCCAAGACCAATACTGAGATGATAAGGGCAGGTTTTCTTCCATATAGATCCGCATACGTTGTAATCCCTAACGAACCCACTACGTATCCCAGGATTGTCATCGAAACTCCGACGGCGATGTCTGAGTCGTCTACATTCCAGACCTCCTTTAAAAGCGGAGATATATACGCATAATTTGAAATATCATAGTAAGTAAAGAAGCTAGCAAGGCATATTGCCAATATGGTGGCCGTTCTCAGAGGCATTTTTTTTAGTGAATCTATTCTTATTCCTAGTTGAGATGACAAGCCATCCATTCTATCATCAGAATTAGTTGAAGGGCACATATCCGTTAATTAATGTCATATTGTTTAATGCATCATTATAAAGTTCGCCAAAGAAAGGAATAGTTTTGCAACCGGGTTTTTGGAATACATAATATTGATAGACTCTGACGTGAGGATAGTCATCCTGGTATCCTTTCCCCCCTACCATCATTTAAGGAACTTTAACCAACTTTGATGGCAGATATGACTCACAGAATATTGAACGAACTAGAGATGGATGATGATTAGTATAGATGGAAAGATCCATCTTCAGCAGCCACATCGTGATAGATACTTACAACACCAATGATATATTTCGCTTGTTTCAGAGGCTAGCCTTATTAACTGCCAACATAAAACGGGCATAGCCCCATGCCACTGAAAGGCAAGATAGAGCCATTTCTGAATGGTAATAAAGCATAACACAATCTTATATTCGAGACAGGATAAATACTAACAGCAATGACAGAGATGTCCAAAGCGGAGATTGCAAGATTTCTTAAGCAAAGCACCTACACCGGAAAACTTGTTACAGTTAAAAAAGACGGAAGTTCATATGTTATTCCAATTTGGTTTATATCGCGGAAACTTTTATGTGCAAGATAACCTAGTCATAAAATGCTTTGTGACCTTAGGAAAGAACCTAATGACAGTAGCAAAGAACAATGCTTTTCAGAGCCAATCTGGGATATTCCCAGCTATGGCTGACGGCTTCTTTGTGTTCCTCGAACCTCTATCACCTGGAGAACACACTCTGGTGCTCGAGCAAAGTGTTCTAAATCCTGTTCGGCCAGAGTACAACTTCGCTTCAAAAACAACCTATGTTCTCACAGCGGAGCATTAGACTGGTTAGCGATGGAGGAATGTCGGGATGGAGCGGATCCATTCTTCCTTCTGTCTGGACAGCTTATTCCTCTCTGGGCAGAATTATAGAATTCGGTCGACTTCCACGTAACTTTTTTCTATTAGCCGATAACTCTTAAGGATACAGCTTTGAAGAGGACAACATGGTGGATCTCGCTACAAGTATTCTGATACTGCATTAGATGAGTGGTGGCTGTATATCTTAGTCAGGATCGCCATCATAATCATCATAAATACCGTTTCCATGCATAAGTGAAAGCGCGTGTCCGTACCGACAAGTTTCCTGTCAACATTAGGCTATATTAACCCGCATTTTTTGCAAGACGTAGAGGTTGACTGCCATCATGGCTCTCACTCCAATAGCCTGTGAAGACGCACTACTGTGAAGATTAATTCATTCCAAACCCCATGCAGTAGCAATTCCATTCACGTCCACAAATTGATTGGTATGAGGTTATGCAATTCCCACTACATTCAGATATTGGGTTTGCCTTTGCTGACGGCAATTGTTAATCAAGGTCAGAGACTCTGCAAAGATTTCATGAGAACGGACGTATCAGGGATTCCCAAGTGTCGGTCGAGGATCGGGTATGACAGAAAAAGTTGGTGGTGTGACAGCAGTCGTATATGGTGATCTAAAGGTTATCTCAGCCTGAGATATAGATATGCCACATTAGACGTGCGTGTCTTCGCAAAACAGCCGGATTTAGCACGGAAGGTGAATCGGTGATTCCTCACCACCCGATTGGTATCTATCATCTTTCATGCAGAAGCATCATGTACAAAATAAAAGGTTAGCGGGCCTACTATCGAAAATATCAGTCAAAAATATGTGTCCTTATCCGAGGCTAATTGCCTTTAAAAGGATTTAATCAGATTTAGTCCTCCCAAAGAGCAATTATATATTATCTTTTTCTACTTTAGGAAAGATTTAAATTTTCCAGTTAAATAGATTAGAGTGCTAAACATGGGACGTCATGACGATGCGTATGATATGCGTGTTAAAGCTGCAAAAATAGCAAGAGATCGAGATTTCGAAGATGATCATCGAGATAATGGTGAGGAGAATGAATACAAGGATAAAGACGACCATAGAAATTTTATTGCAAATTATACAAAAGGATTAAAGCACCATCCAAAAGGTGACCGAGATGCAGGCGAGGTAATAAACGCAGATTACAGAAAGCTCATCGATGCGATGGAATCTGGAGATCCAGATGACTTTGAAAATCTTACTCTTGGAGGATCTCCCCCAACCTTCGGCAGAAAACTTACGAGTCCACAAGCTGGACTTATGTTTGATCTAGAGGGACCTGATTCTCAAGACATACCTTTAAGAAAAGCCCCCAGAATTGATAGTGCGGAAGCAGCAGGGGAAATGGCTGAGCTGTATTGGATGGCTTTATGTAGAGATGTACCATTTGGGCAATTCGGTTCAGATACTACCATTAGCGATGCGGTGATGGACTTATCAACGAAATATAGTGACTTTCCTCACCCCTTTCCAAAACCTGGGAGTCCAGTAGTACCTATAACCAGCGGTACAATATTTAGAGGGGTAACAGAGGGTGATCGGATCGGTCCATACATATCCCAATTTTTATATCAACCGATTCCATGGGGGTCACAGAAATTAGAACAAGTACAACAGAAAGTAAAAAGTAATCAAGACTATTTGGTAGATTATGATAAATGGCTTGAAGCTCAAGACGGTAAGGATATTAAAGATCCTGATGATTTGGAAACAAATGTTCGACCTATTCTTACCCCACGTGATTTGGCATACTACGTACATGTAGATGCGTTATACCAAGCTTATCTAGGTGCTTGTCTTATCTTGCTAAACACTGAAAATGATATGCACCAAAAAGTATATCATTTTGATCCACTTCTGCCATACCAGAACTCATCAACACAAATAGGCTTTGCAGTATTTGGAGGACCTCATATCCTTTCACTAGTAACAGAGGTAGCTACTCGGGCGTTGAAGGCAGTATGGTTTCAGAAATGGGGTGTGCATAGACGACTCAGGCCAGAAGCGTTCGGCGGTCTTATTCACAGGCAGCTACATTCCGTCTCGCCAACTCCAACACCTGGCCTTACATCACCAGATCCTTCTTATGAAACTAAGATCCATGGTGATATACTTGGCAAAACTGGTTCAATGCAAATCTTGGAAAAAATTAGAGCAACACATGGTTCATTCCTTCTGCCACAAGCTTTTCCAGAAGGATCACCAACTCATCCTTCGTATGGAGCGGGACATGCGACAGTAGCAGGTGCATGTGTAACCATACTAAAAGCGTGGTTTAAAGAAGATGACATCATCTTTAAACCTAAAAGACCTAATACTGCTGGAACTGATATTGAGGATGACCCTACCCTCTCATTAAAAGTAGGCGATGAATTGAACAAAGTAGCGGCCAACATTGCAATAGGAAGAAATTGGGCCGGTGTTCATTATCGCTCCGACTATACAGAGTCAATAGTGTTGGGTGAAAAAATAGCCTTAGGTGTATTACAGGAACAAGGTACTTGCTATCACAAGGAAGAACCTTTTGCTTGTACATTAACTAGATTCGATGGACAACCAATCAAAATCGAGGGGACAAAGATTACAGAGATCTGATCATCATTCAGATTTTTATGAAATGGACATGATGTTGAAGGAAGGCATATTGAAAAAGGCATATCAAACACCCCAAACTCATTGTCGAAGTTAAACGTCGATAAAATCGGATAAAACAGTGGCTGTGTGAAAATGGAAGAAATGAGTAGAAATAAACTGAATGAATCTTGCTGTCTATCTTTCGCAATCGTTAATGGACATTGAAAACAGCTTATCGGTAACTAGTTTTAAACTCTTCGTCACATCTTATCAGACACCGCACAAATCTAAATACATCATGTGCAGGGTTAAAATCCAAGACGACACCTATCCCATCTCCACAGTGAACATCGTCCCCTTTACCTTCATCAAAGATGGTTAAAGAGTGACAAAATAAAGGCTTTAGCTTTCTCGAGAATGAATAAAAACTGTTGTAGAAATAGTATATGATTACTAACGAAATTTTATGTTTGGTCTGGTTACCTGTCTGTGTTTAATATTATATTCTGATCTTTCTTAATTCAAACTTATCGAATCTTGATGAAGTTGCAAACATGACGTAATTAGAAATACTATTTTATGACAGACTGATACTAGATAGTTTAGACAAGGAATAATGTGGACTCTTAAAAAGTGCTATTAACGTGCAATGTAGAATAATATGGAGTATATAGACAGCTATCTAACTATGGCTAAGATCTCAGTTCAAGCCCGTCAACGTCTGGAACATATGATACTAGAGGATATCGACAACGGTCTCGAATCGAACAAGCTTATAGAAATTTACAAGGATCTTCAAACTCTACCAATCTACCATGTGCTACTACACTTGGGTTCTTGAATCCGGGCTTGCCATAGCGTAACTCGGTTCCGTCGGAACAGAGTACATTTCTCCCCGCTCCCTTCAATATCGCATGACCAGCAATCGTATCCCATTCAAAAGATCTCGTAATAGTAGCCACGTTTATAAATTCATCCTTCAATTGATCTTGATGTTTCAGTTCTTCATTTGCTTGTTCCAATTCCTTTGTCAATTCATTTTGTTTTATAATATAGTTCTTAAGGGATTTCACCATGGAATTAAAGGAATCAGTGAGAACTGAAAGTTCATCATTTCCCCTTCTTTTAACTGATACATCAAGATTTCCTTGAGTTACTTTGGATGTTGCAACAGTTAGAGCAAATATTGGTTTTATAATCCTCAAGACAAGGTAAAGCACAATAAGAGCTACTGCAATGTTCAGAACTGCTAAAAATCCTTGCAGAAACAT
>JBKPHJ010000228.1:0-1549 GCA_046729835.1 Thermoproteota archaeon | reverse complement strand
GGTTTATATCGTGCTCTACTATAATTTTTAAAAACGGATATGTCCGCTTTTACTGAAGCAAAATCGCTCGTTCATTTATACCAAAAGATGCCTGAAAACGAGCGTATAATTTTAGATGTGTTAAGACAAATAGTTAGAGAAACTCTGCCTGAATATTGTAAAGAGAAACTATCGTTTAATGTTCCACTTTTCTACGGTATAGAGCAATTTGCATCATTTGGCCAGCCACGGTTCCAGGAGGTGGCATTAAAGAAGGAGTCTTATTCGGCTTTTGGCACGGAAATAAACTTAACGACGTTGATAATTACCTAACTCGCGGGACAAATAAGCAAGTCTTCTATAAGGCATACAAATCGCCGAAACAAATTAAGGAAAAGCCGCTAAAGAAACTTTTAAAAGAGGCTGTTAAACTCGATCAATCCTTTAAAAGGAAATAGAGTTGCGCACAACAAAAAGGTCACTGTTGCACAACAACGAATTAAAAAATCACTAAAATTTCCGGGTCAATAGATGCTTTTGTTCAAGCAATAGAAGTCTTTTAAGCGTGTCTGTTTTTCGTCTATCGCAAGTTGATAAAAATTGAAGGTGTCTGCATTTAGCTTAAAATGAGTGATAAGAAATTCTTTAAAAAAATGCACAAAATGCTTTCCTGCAGTTTTCATCATTACTGCTGCATTTGAAGCTGCTTTTGTTATAATAAACTTCATCCATTTCTTCAGATTATAACATGCTGCTGCCATTATAAGTACTTTATTAGCTGCTGGAAGACCTCGTGCATTGATGCGTTTGGCTGCCATAAAGTTCATCAGTGTTCCCCATACGGGTTCTACAGTTGAACTTCGCTTTCTTCTCATCTTTCTTCCCTTTGCACCCTGCGTTCTTTCTTTCGCAGCTTCATATAATGGCGTATAATAACTGCGCTGTATCTTCTTTTGTTTTGCTTTGTCGCTGATGCAATTTTTTCTTAACGGACAATTTTTGCAATCGCTTCTGAGAGAAAAATATTTCTTTACAGGATTACCTTTTCCATCATCCACTATTTTTCCGTTCCCTTTGAGTATTTTATTATTGGGGCATATATACCGATCATTTTTTTCATCGTACACAAAACCTTCACTGGTAATGAGTGCACCGCCAAGTAATGGAATATAGGCAGTAATATTTCTTTGCTGAAGAAACATATAATTCTCTCCGCTGCTGTATGCTGCATCTGTCAATGCTTGTTTTATATGCATGCCATACTGTTCTAAACGTTGCTGTGTTTTATTGATAATGGTTTTTAAATAATCTCCGTCTTTGCCTTCTGCTAAAAATGTTTGTGCGTGAGTGATAACATGATGTTGTGCATCTACTGCTATTTGACCGCTGTAGTAAAGTTCTCTTGGCTTGCCCGGCTTTACTGCTATTCTTGCATCAGGATCTGTGGGACTGTAATGTGTTTTATTGCTTAAGAATTTTCCTTTGTTCTGATCAGATGGCATGTCCTCATACAGTTTTGATTGGCGCTTGTATCTTGTATTGAGTTCTTCGAGTTGTCTTTGCTGCTCAT